>JAGQJJ010000018.1 GCA_020430675.1 Myxococcales bacterium | reverse complement strand
GCACGCTATGCGGCGCCAGTCCAATAGTGACCATTTGGTCGTTTTTGTATGAAGCGGCCAACGCCTCGGCCCGGCCGAGGAAGGTATAGACATCGGGCTCGACAAACCGCCGCTGCTCGGGCTCGGCCGGTCGATCGAACCCCGCGCGGTGGTAAGCGACCCGCAAGAGCGCGATGCGCAGGCCAACGCCCCGCGCGGCGGCGATGACCCGATGGGCCAGCTCGTTGGGATCGGCGTAGACCGCGCCCTTGGGGTCGTGGTGCAGGTAATGGAACTCGCCGACGGTGGTGATGCCCGACAGCGCCATCTCCAGGAAGGCCATCGCGCTGACCGCTTCGATCTCATCGGGCCCCAGCGCCAGCGCCGCCTGATACATGCGGGCGCGCCACGTCCAGAAGTCGGCCTCCGGGCGCGCGGCCAGCAGGTGCTCGGCCCGGCCGCGCAACACGCGCTGAAAGGCGTGGCTATGCGCGTTGACCAGCCCGGGCAGCACCGCCACGTCGCCCAGATCAACGTCGTACGGCCCACCAGCGCGCAATTCGGTGATGCGTCCGTCTTCGACGCCGAGCACGCCGTCTTCGAGCACCCCGGCTTCGGTCAGCAGGGCGCGCGCGCGGTAGCCAGCCATCAGAACAGCGAGAGCAGGTTCGGCGGGCGAACGCGCCGCGGGGCGGCCTCGGCTTCGATGGTCTGCGGCAGATTGCCGGTCAGCGCATAGACAAAGAAGGGGGGCTGCCCGACGAAGGCGTCGATGTCGCGGTCGTTGTTCTCACAGCGCCCGATCTGCCGGCCGACCTTGATCAGATGCTGCTGCATCCGGCGCGTGTCTTCGAGGCTCACCGAGCGATACAGCACATGCATGTGATGCCACGGCCGCTTGACGTAGCTGATATGCACCAGATCGCCGTCGTTCTCGCGCTGCACTTCCACCAGGCTGGCTTCGTGGCGGTTGGCGCGCTCAGCCGGGTTGCTGCAATAGCCGACGCGAAATGCCAGGTCGTTGAGCGAAGCCCAGGTGGTGATCGAGCGGAACGCCTTCTCGGCCAGCGTCGCGCTGCCGGTGACGTCGGTGTGGTCGCCATAGGGCGAGGCGCTGCCGCGCGAGCCGCTCTTCCAGTAATGCACCTCGATCATGGCAGCTCCCCCTCGGCGGCGGCGTCGCCGGCGACGCGCGGGCGCCAGCGGATGGCCGGGCGACCGCGCGTGAGCAGGTAGATGAACTGGCTGCCGGTCGAGGGCTTGCCGCCGCCCACCGGGCGCAGGTCGGGGCGCATGGCATCGGTCGAGGCGCGCCGCGACCGGTTGATCAGCCCCTCGCAGAGCGACCGGGCGATGCCCTCGCCGGGCGCGCGGTGGATGACGTGCAGTTCGTCCCAGAAACCGCGGATGTAAGTGATATTGACCCGGTCGCCCACCGAGGAGCGCGACAGCTCGACGAGGCCGTCGCGGTTGAGGCCCATCGACGGCGAGAGCGTGCCCACATGGCCGATGCGGAAGGCGCCGGGCGCCTGATCGGCCACGGGCTGCACCAGGAAGTCGAAGATGCGCTCGGTCAGCGCGCGGTCGGCGACGATCGTGTCGAGCTCGTTGGCGCCCCAGGGCAGGTCGGGGCGCTTCGGGACCGGGCCCGCGTCGGCGCCAAGAAATCGCCAGGTGTAGACGCGCATCGGGTGGAACTGCCGCAGTGAAAGCCCCGCCAGCATAGCGGGCCTGCGGCCGTGCGGGCAACGCGGATCAGAAGCGCAGCTCGAAGCCAGCCTGGCCGCCGAAGAGCGGCTCGGTCGCGGTGCGGTCGACGTCGTTGACCCGCGCCGCAGCCGCGCCGCCGGGCACGAAGACCAGCGCGTGGGCGAAGAACCAGGCGTCCTTTGCGACCTGGAAGTCGTTGGCCCACGTCAGCTCGATGCCCACAAAGCGCTCGCCAAGCGCGTTCTCGGGCTCAAGCGCAAAGCCGGCGCCCACGATCAGCTCCGGCGTCCAGACCTCGCCCACCGCGTAGCTGGCGCTGGCGTCGGCCACCGCGAGGCCGGCGCGATCGAAGAAGAACGGCCCCCACGCCGAGGCGAGGCGCTCGTCGAGGTTGTCGTAGGTGTCGCGCGTCTCGTCTTCGGTCAAAAAGCGCGTCGGGCTCAGGTTCTTGGCGCTGCCGAAGAAGGCGCCCTGGCGGTCATTGCCGTGGTAGGCGTCGTCGGGCGTCAGGGCAAACGCGCCGAAGCCGGCGCTCCACGGGCCGGTCTCAAGCGCCATGCCAAGCTGCGCGGCGCCGGCGAGCAGCGTGGTCTCGCCGTCGACCCCGGTATTGCCGAAGGTGCCGTACTGGCCGAGCACGTGCAGCCACGCGGCATAGCCCTCGCGCTCGACGCGCACGCCGAGCAGGCCGGTGCCCAAACGCAGCGGGCGATCGTCGACGCGCTGGTCGATCACCGCGTAGAGGCCGGCGTCGAGCACGAGGAAGTCGATGTCCCAGGCGCTCTGGCTGCCGACCAGAAGGCTGTCGTTGACGAAGTTGTCCTCGTTGACGGCGATGCCCTCAAAGGTGCTGTCGGGCAGCTGGCCGGCGAAGAAGCGGGTGCTCAAGGCGCCCACGGTCAGGTCGACGCGGGCGGCGCCCAGGTGGTGGTCGAGGAAGAGGCGGCTGGGATCGGCGATGGGTTGAAAGCCGATGCGCACGGCCAGGGCGTCGTCGGGGCGCCACTCGGCCCAGAGCTGGTGGTGGCGCGCGGTGATGCCGGCCAGATCGGTCTCGCCGTATGGGTTCGGCTGCCCCGGATCGGTGCGGCTCCACGCGCTCCAGCCCAGCTCGGCCTCGTAGAACACCGCGAGATCGAGGCCGGGGCGCAGCGTCAGCCCGGGGCGGAAGAAGGTCGCTGCCTGCGCGGCCGCCTGCCCGTCGGGGTCGTAGAAGCGGCGGGTGGCGTCGAAGTCGGTGTCGCTGCGGATGTGGGCGACGGTCACAAAGTCGCCCTGAAGCTCGATGGCCACGTCGGGCAGAAACGCGAGCAAGGCGAAGGCGGCGGGCGACATCAGCGGCCTCCCGTGCTGGCGCGGTCGCCGACGCCGATGACGACGCGGTCGCCCTCGAAGTAGTACGACCAGCCCAACGCCTCGCGGTCGGTGAAGCGCGGGTCGATGCGCAGCGCGTGCGATGTGCCGACCTCGTTGCGGCTCGGGTACCAGTAGAGCACCTGGCGTGCGGCGTCGAAGAAGGCCTCGCCGTCCGAGAGCCAGACGTAGAAGCCATCAGGGTACTGCCGGCGCGGCACGAAGACCTCGGTGGGCGCGTCGCTCTCGCGCGCGGCCATCTGCAGCGTGTAGCGGCGATCGGGGCGAGGCGTGCCCTTCTCGGGATCCCAGAAGTGGTACTGGCTGATGAATTGCTGCCCGATCAGCTTGCCGCTCGTCGCCCGGGCATGCGGGCGCACATAAGCCGGCCAGCCGCGCGCCTGCCCGTCGGGACCGATGATCGAGAAGTCTTCGTGATTCCACAAATCGCCGTAATCACGATCATTTTCGGCCGAGAAGCACCAGACCATATTGCCGGTGTTCAGCGACTCGAAGGCCTCGTAGTAGCGGTTGAGGATATGCGCCGAGAGCGCGTAGCCCGAGGCCTCGGCGGCGTCGATGCCGCCGAAATTGAAGTAGGTGCCGAACTCGCCGAAGACCACCGGCACGTTGCCCAGCCAGCCCGGCGATTGCGCGATGTGCGCGCGCAGGGGCTCGGCGAAGTCGCGGTAGAGCCACTCTTCAGGGTTGAAGTCGCGCGGCGGGCTGTCGAGGCCCAGGTTCGGATAGATGTCGGGGTACCAGTGGGGCGCAAAGACGAGTTGGGTGATGCCCTGCGGGCGGGTGAGCGGGGTGTCCCAGAACTGCTGCGGGCCGGTCACGGTGCGCAGGCTGCTGCCGGGCTCGAACCAGATGATCGCGTTCTGGTCGGCGGCCTCGACCGCGGCGCCGAGGCGCTCGAAGAAGGGCTGCAAGTAGTGGGCATCAAAAGCGAAGTTCAAATCGAGCGCCGCGCCGACGTCGATGCCGTCCAGGCCCCAGAGGCGCAGCGTCTCGGGGCGGCCGTCGGTGGGCAGCAGGGCGAGGCCGTTGATGACGCCGAACAGGTCGCCGCCGAGGCCCTCGCCGAGAAGGTCGGTCAAGAGCTGCTCGATAGGGCCGCGATCGACGGTGTCGGGGTCATCGCTGGTGGCGGCGAGCTGGGCGAAGAGGCCGCCGACCGCGAGCATCAAGAAGACGCCGACCGGCTCGTTCATCAGGTCGTAGCCGATGACGTTCTCGTGCCGCCGCGCGCGCTCGACGATCTGCAAATAGGCGTCGGTATAGCGATCTTGCAGGTAGGTGCGCAGGTCGGGCAGGGCGTCGGGGTTGGCGACCTCGTCGCGACGCTTCGTGCGACCATCGGTGTCGACCACGCGGTCGGGGAAGACCTTGTCGCCGGCGAAGAACGCGGCGAAGCAGCGGTCGACGTCGAGCGAGATGCCGCCAGCAACGACCCAGGGCGTCAGCGGCAGAAAATCACTGGTCTCATTCGGCTCAAAGCGCTGCGAGGGCCGCGCGGCGAGAAAGTCGCCGAACCAGGGCGGCACGCCGGCCCCGCCGGGCGCGAGGCGGCCGAGCAGGGCTTGCAGCGAGAAGATGAGCTGGGCGTTGAGGCTGCCGTCGGGGTTGGTGAGCTGCCCGAGGCCGCGGAACATGCCCCAGTACGGCGAATCGAGGTTCTTCTCGGGCAGGCAGGTCTCGACCACCCAACGCGGCGCGCCATGGCCGCGCACCCAATCGCTGTAGGGCGGGATGAGCGAGAGCACGATCGCGTCGAGGCTGCCCGGCGCGGGTCGCTGCGGGTCGGCGGGCGAGCCGAAGGTGGGGTCTTCGTTGTAGTAGGCCATCAGGTGGCGGCTGAACATGTCCTGGTGCATGTCGACCAGCACATAGATGCCGTGGTCCTGGGCCTTGCTGATCAGCGCGTCGTAGTAGTCGAGGTACTCAAGGTCGAAGCACTCGGGCGAATAGCGCGAGCCCCGGCCGCCGCAAGTGCCCGGACGATAAGGTTGAATCGACTCCCAGTTGGTGATGAGGCGCACCGCGTTGAAGCCGAGGCCGGCCAGCTCGCCGAACCAGCGGTCGGCTTCGTCGAGCGGGAAGGGGCGGCCGACATAGCTGACGTCTCGGCTGGGCACGCAGGCTTCGGCGAGCGGCACCCGCTGGCACCGCTCGGCGAGCGCCGGGTCGTCGGGCAGGGGATAGCGCGACGGAAAAGCCTCGGTCGGCGGGGCTTTATGCGATCCGCTGACGTTGATGCCCCGTATGTGCAGGTATCGACCGTGACCGTCCATGAGGTGCGGACGCTGGTGGATGACCTCGCGGCCATCCACGCCTTGCGTGCGCGTCGTCGGGGTGTGCACCCGCGAGGTCGAGGCCGACCAGAGCGCATCAAAATCCGGCGGGTCGCCCGAGCAGGCGAACGCGCTGGACATGAGGCCGCAGATCAGGAGAGCTCGTCTGGCATGGTCCCGCATATCCGACTCCCCGCAGGCCGAGGCCGCCAGCATGCCGAGCGCCCTGCGGAGCGTCAAGGCATGGCGGCGGCCGGTCAGCGTGGGCGGCAAGGCGCGGGTTGACGGGGTCGTGCGCTCGGATGGGCGAACGGCTCGACATGGACTGCGATGTCAGGTACCCATGCGCCCGAACGGGGGAGTTGGAGGATTGAATGGCCGACCTGAGCATCGATGAGCTGGTGGAGCGCTCTGGCGCGGTGCGGCTCGACGATCTCGATTGGGCCGAAGCGGCGAAGGTGGGAGTGACCGACGCCGAAGCGCGCGTGCTGCGCTATATGGCCGACACCGAGACGCATACGATCATCTATATGCGCGACCTGCTGGCCGGGTACTCGGCGCGCGATCCTGAGATCACCGCCTTTCTTTCGGTCTGGGTCTACGAGGAGCTGTGGCACGGGCGCGCGATCGACAAGCTGCTCGCGGCCACGGGACGCCCGGTCAATCGCGAGCGCAGCGCCGAGGTGGTCGCTTCGGCCAACGTGCAGGAGCTGCTCGAAGCGATCCTGTCGTTCGCCGCGGCGTGGATGACCCCGCGCTTCATCGCGGTGCACATGGCCTGGGGCGCGCTCAACGAACTGGCGGCGGCGGCCTCGTACAACGCGCTCGCCCGGCAGACCGAGAACCCGGTCCTGCGCGTGCTCTGCCGCCGCATCTCTCAGCAGGAGCGCAAGCACTTTGCGTTCTATTACCAGCAGGCGCGCAAGCGCATGGTCGAGAGCCGCCTGGCCCGCCGCCTGACCCATCTGGCGTTGCATCGCTTCTGGGGGCCGGTGGGCGACGGCGTTGCCGGGCGGGGCAACCTGGAGTTTGTGGTGCGCACGCTCTTCAGCGATCCGACCTCGTGGTCCGATCTGGAGCGCGCCGAAGAGCGGATCCGCCAGCTTCCGGGGTTGGAAGACTTCCACGAGCTGACCGGCCAGCTCGGCGCCTTGCTGCCGGTGGTGCCTTCGGCGGCCTGATCAGGCTTCGTCCAGCTCGTCGGCGGCGGCCAGCACCGGCGAGGCCTCCAGGTCGTCGGCCTCCATCATGTGCACGATCTCGCGCAGCACCTCGGCGATGCGCTGCTGCTGCTCGGCGGGCTGCTGCGCCAGGCGCGCGGCGAAGCGTTGCTGGAGCGGCGAGGGCGCGGTCTCGGCCAGCTCAAGGCCCGAGTCGGTCAGCCGGAGTTGGACCCGCCGCCGATCTTCGTCGCTGCGCTCGCGCACGACCAGCTCGCGGGCGACGAGGCGGTCGATGATGCCGGTGACCGTGGCTTGACTCAGCGAGACGCGGCGGGCGAGCACGCCAGGGGTCAGCTCCTTGTCCCGCCGAATCTGAAGCAGGCAGACCAGTTGAGGTCCGGTGAGCTGGTGCTGCTGAGCGAGGGCGCGGCTGTGAATGTCGATCGCGCGGGTGATGCGGCGCAGCGCGCGGAGGATCTCCTCTTCGTAGCGGCTGGACACGGGACTCCCTTGGCATGTGGAGCCGCTACTGTAGCGCGCGATCGCCTTGGGTCAACCGCGCGCGCAAGGCTTCGGCACGCGCGCGGACAAAACCGGGAAACGGGCACATGAACAGGTAGTCCGGTCCGCAGAACGCGGCGACGACGGCTTCGATCGCGGCGTCATCGATGCGCCCATAAAGCTCAAAGTCGACCCGCAGGCTCTCGGTGTAGGCCCGCCACTCCCAGAACGCGCGTGCGGTCAGCCCGGTGGGCAGGACAAACAGGTAGCTCAACTGGAAGAGCACCGGCCAGCGCCGCGCGTCGCGCAGGTGCACCGCCTCGTGGCGCAGCAGCCGGTAGAGCGCCTCGGGCGACTGCTGCGCGCGCCACGCCCGCGAGGGCACGAAGACCCGACCGAACATGACGGTGGTGTAGCGGGTGAGGTAGGTGGGGCAGAACGGCCGCACGCAGGCGCCGATGAGACGCTGCAAGCGGGACTCGTCTTTGTAGCGGATCGCAAAGCCGGGCAGCTCGCGGGCCAGCTCGGCTTCCAGGGCGTGCAGCGCGGCGTGGGTGATGACCGGCCGCATGGCGCGAAGGCGGGTCAGCGCAAGTCGCTGCTCAGTTGAGCTGCATGCGCTGCTTGATGACGATGCCCTTGTCGCTCAGGCGGACGGTGGTGTGCACCATGCCGAAGACCTTGGCGACGCCGAGGGTGGCGGCCATCTCGCGCTTCTGCTCTTCCTGCATCTCAGGCGGCATGCCGGCCATCATGGCCTCGGTCTGCTTCTGCACCATGGTCATGAACTTGCCGACGTCGTAGCCGAAGGCAAACAGCGGCGCGTCGGTCGGGGCCTTGGCGTTGAGGACCGCGCCCAGACCCTGCTCGGCGCCGGCGCCGACCGAGAACGCGATGCCCTTGTCGTTCATGGCGACATGCGGGTTCTCGACCATCGGGGGCAGCAGGCCCGGGGGCAGCGCCACGGCCTTGCCATCGTTCTTCAGCTCGAAGCTGGCCAGCGGCGGGATCATGCCCTTGGCCATGATGAGCAGCTCTTCGGGCTTCTCGGTGGCGAGCAGGGCGTGGCCCTTGACGTTCTTGGGCATCGCGCCGCCGAACTCACCGTCGAGCACGACCACGTTGAAGCCGCGCATGTTGGTGACCGCGGGGGGCAGCGCCGCTTCCTGCAGGCCCTCGTCCATCTCCATGATGCCGCTGTTGAAGTCGGCGAGCATCTGGCACTGGTAGGGGGCGGCCTTGACCGCGCCGACCTTGGCCTTGACGAAGTCGAGGCCCTTCTGGATCTGCACGCCCAGGCCAAAGGTCATCAGCGCGTCGGGCGACTCGCCGAGGCCGGGCACCGGCGCGACCAGCGAGGCCAGCTCCTTGGCCAGCGCGGGCTTGGTCTCGATGATGAAGGTGGTGTTCCACTGCTTGTCGCTGAGGTCGTCGTAGCCGAAGACGACGCGGGGCGCGTTGGACACGAGGCCCTTGATCTCGGTCTTGCAGACGTCATCGACGGCCGGCACCGGCGAGCCCATGGCCTTCCAGATCTCACCGTTGAGCCCGGCCCCCTGGCCGAGAATGGTGTCGGCGATGGCCATGGTGTCAATGTAGCCGGTGCCGTAGCCTGCGAAGCCGTTCTCCTGCATGACCTTGGCCAGCGTGCCGGCCGAAGCCAGGCTCTTGGCCGGCTTCTCGGTGCCGAGGATCATGGGCACGACCTTGGCGGCGGCCTGTTCGGGCGCAAAACCGAGGACAAACTCCTCGCCGACGATGGCAAAGACGATGGTCATGCCATCATTGGTGACCGACCAGTACTCCTGGTCGCCGGCCTTCTGGACGGGCGCCTTGACGCCGGCCTTCTGCTCGACGCGGGCGACGGCGGCCTTCAGCGCGGCCGGATCCTTCAGGCCGAGGCGGAAGGTGGGCAGCACGCCGTTGCCGTAGAGGGCGAAGCGGGTCTCGAAGCTGAAGCCCATCTTCTCGAGGCCGGCGCGGTTGAGGTTGCCCTTGAGCTCTTCGAGCACCGCCTTGCCGACCTTGTCCTGGTCGGTCTCGGGGTTGGCGTTGTTCTTCAGCTCGTTGTCGATCTGCGCCTCAAGCGAAGCGAGCGCCGGGCCGAGCGCCGAGAAGATCTTGTCGACCGCGCTCTTGGGCATCGGCTGCAGGTTGGCGAAGACATAGGGCGTCTCGGCCGGGATCAGCTCCATGAAGGCCGGGGCCTTCATCTCGGCGACGGCCGCCTTGACGGCCTCCTTGCCAGCCGCGGTGCCCTCGGCCCCCCCCTCGGGCTTGTTGCAGCCCGCAGCGAACAGCAGCCCGATGGCCGCAGCCAGAACCAGCGTGCGGTTCCACTTCATGGCTTATTCCCCCTCAGACGTCGTCGGTGTTGACGACACGGTCATGAATCGCCGGGTGACTACCAGCCACCGGGCGCCGTGACAAGAACTTTCCGCATGCCGCCCGTCTTGACTCTGCGGCGCATTGGTGAATGCTGTGCGGGCCGTTGTAGCGAGGGGAGCGCGATGGTCACCGCCGAACGCCGATCGCGCGTGATGGGGCTCGCGCTCCCGATCATCGGGGGCATGATCTCCCAGAACGTGCTCAACCTGGTCGACACCGCCATGGTCGGCTCGCTCGGCGATGCGGCGCTTGCCGGCGTGGGCATCGGCAGCTTCGTCAACTTCATGGCCGTGGCGTTCATCATCGGCATGGCCGCCGGCGTGCAGGCGATGGCGGCGCGGCGCAAGGGCGAGGGGCGCCTGACCGAGACCGCGGTGCCGCTCAACGGCGGCCTGGTGCTGGCAGCGACGCTCGCCATCCCCGCTTCGATCGTGCTCTTTCTGCTGGTGCCGCACTTCTTCCCCCTGCTCGAAAACGACCCGCAGGTGGTGCAGCTGGGCGGCGATTATCTGCGCTGTCGGCTGGTGGCGATGACCGCGGTGGGCATGAACTTCGCGTTCCGGGGCTATTGGAACGCGGTCGACCGCTCGCGCCTGTATCTGCGCACGCTGGTGGTCATGCACGTCGTCAACATCGTGCTCAACTACCTGTTGATCTTCGGCAAGTTCGGCCTGCCTGAGCTGGGCGTGGTCGGCGCGGGCATCGGCACCGCGGCGTCGACGTATGTGGGGCTGGCCTACTACATCTATCTCGGTCTGCGTCACGCCCGCGAGAACGGCTTCCTGCGCGGGCTGCCCGAGCGCACGACGATGCGCTCCATGCTGCGCCTCTCGGTGCCGGCCGGTGTGCAGCAGTTCTTGTTCGCCACCGGCATGACCGTCTTCTTCACCATGGTGGGCAAGCTGGGCACCAAGGAGCTGGCTGCGGCCAACGTGCTGGTCAACCTGATGCTGGTGGCCATTTTGCCGGCGATGGGCTTCGGGCTCGCCGCCGCGACGCTGGTCGGGCAGGCGCTCGGTCGCGGCGATGTGGTCGACGCGCGGCGCTGGGGCTTCGACGTCGTGCAGCTCTCGATGGGCGTGCTGCTGTTGATCGCGATCCCCGGCTTCATCTGGCCCGAGCTGTTGCTCGCGCCCTTCGTGCACAATCCCGAGACGCTGGCCCTGGCCACGACGCCGCTGCGACTGGTCGCCGGTTCGGTGGTCTTCGAGTCGGCGGGCATGGTGCTGCTCAACGCCCTGCTCGGCGCGGGCGATACCCGCCGGGTGATGGTGGTGGCGGTGGGCGTGCAGTGGTTTGTGATGCTGCCGCTGGTCTATCTCGTGGGCCCGGTCTGGGGCATGGGCCTCAGCGCGATCTTCGCGGTGCAGCTTGGCTCACGGATCCTTCAGGCGGGCGTCTTCATCTTGATGTGGCGCAAGGACGGCTGGACGCAAATCAAGGTGTGACCGGTTGGTCACGCTTCCTGCTCGATGCGCAGAGGGGCATGGGCGCGGGCGCACCAGCGCACCAGGCGTGTGCGCAGGTGGTCGCGATCGCCGGCGATGATGCCGAAGCGCGCCGCGCAATCGCAGGGCGCGCCGTCGGCGTGCAGGTGCTGGCGGGGCAGGTGCTCCCACGAGCCCGGGTTCAGCCAACGCACCTTGCCGACCTGCCGCAGCGTGGGCCGATGGGTATGGCCGAACACGACCACCTTGGCATCGGTCAGGCGCCCCACGCGGCGGGCGACGCGGCCAAGCAGCGGGTGCACGTCGACGGGCGGGCGGGTCCGGTCAAGCTGCCGCCATGCGCCGAAGCCCAGCCCGGCCACGCCCAGCGCCAGCAGCCCGCTCCACGGCGCGTCGACGAGCCCCAACGCCACGACCACGCAGGCCAGCGTCAGGCCGATCAGGGCGAGGCGATCGAGGTGCAGCGCCTGGATGAGCCGGCCGATGGTCTCGCCCACATGCGGCTTGCGCATGCCGTCGAGCGCCAGGATGCGGGCCAGCGGCCAGCCATGGCGCGCGGCGAAGCGGCGCAGGCGGTCGCGCCGCCGCGCTCGGGTCACCGCCTCGCGGCGGCCGCGTGAGAAGCGGTCGCGCGCCGTCGCCTGGGCGTAGCGGAAGACAAACGCGACGTACTGCCCGAGCGAGCGCAGCAGTCCCCACGGCCAGTGCGCCTTGACCCAGGCCCACAGGTCGCGCCAGGTCATGGTGTCGAGGTCGTGGATGGGAAAGCTCGGCACCCGATTGCAGAAGTAGCGCAGGCCAAAATGCCCGAAGTTTGGCGCCAGATACCGCGCGCGGTCGGCGGCGAGTGGTGAGAGCGGGTCGGGGAAGGTCGCGTACGGGTCGAAGCGATGGCCGTGCTCGACGTAGGCGCGGCCCGCGTCGTAGTAGAACCACGGCTCGAAGCGAACGCCGGCGCGCACCTGCTCCGGGTCGTCGGCATGGGCGGCGATCTGCTCGATCAGGTCGTTGCGCACCTCGCCGAACCACAGGTCGACGTCGTGATTGCCGACGATGAAGACCACCTGATGGCCCGCCTCGATGAAGCGCGCCAGCGCGGTGAGGCTGTGGCGATGGCAGCGGGCGATCACCGCCAGCTTGAAGCGCGCCCGGCGTTCATCGAATGCCAGGCCGTAGTGCGACTCTTCGGCGTCGAGCTGGTCCTGATCGGGCCGCACGTCCATGTGGAGGAAGTCGATCGTGTCGCCGTTGAAGATCAGCGTCCAGCGGCGGCCGGGCGCGCTCGGATGGGCGCGGTGATAATCGATGAAGCGCGCCAGCTCGCGGTCGAGCCGCACCACGCGGCGAATGGCGCGCAGCCCGATCGGGGGCGGATGATCGGGATCCTGATGCGGCGGCGGCCGCAATGGCCCGCCCAGGTGCAGATCAGAGACGATCAGAATGTCGGACGCCGGGGCGGCCATTTGCGAAACCCTCGTAGATATCGAAGGTGCGAGCGGAGAGACAGGCTCCATGAGACCATAAGTCCACCATGGGATCGATGCTGGAAGTTACGGTTTCGGTGCATGCCGCAGGGGCCTGACCTGCGCAGTGTCTCATACGGGCCTGTTCTGTATCATGGGCCGGCTGAATTCGGAGAGGTCGAATGAACGCCGCCCATTGCGCGCCCGCGCGCGGCCCGTTTTGTCGCGCTCGCCTGGCCCTGACCTGCGCGCTTCTGCTTGTGGGATGCGGCCCTGAAGACGTGCCCCCGCTGCTCGACGCCGGCCCCGATGCCGAGTCGGCGGACGCCGAAGCCCCCGCCGATGCGGCGCCCATCGCCGACGCTGCCGCGCCCCCGGTCGACGCCGCGCCGCGCCGTTGCCAATGGCCCGCCGACTGCCCCGGCGGCGACTGCGTGGATGGCATCTGCCTCAACGCGATGGCGCAGACCTGCAACCGCGACACGCCGTGCCCCGATGGTCAGACCTGCGGCGGCTTCGCTTTTGGCGGCCGCTGCGCCTGGCCGTGCGAGCTGGATGGCACCTGTGCGATTCGCCCGCGGCCGTGCACCAACAAGGCCGACTGCCCGGCGACCACCAACTGCAAGGCAGGCCGCTGCATCAACGACTGCGTCACCGATCAGGACTGCGAGCCCGGCTTCTGCCTCGAGGGCGAGTGCCGGCCGTTCCCGCCCGTGCTCGACGGCGACCCGCCCACGCCGCTCGGGCGGCCGGGCCAGCTCTACGCCGGTGTTGGTGTCGTGCCGCTCAACTACCCCATCGGCGTGTCGATGGCCGGCTACGGGGGGCGCACCGGCGCGTCGACGCCCTATCAGAAGGTGCTCGGCGGCAGCGATCGCGTCTTCGAGACGCAGGACGCTCGCGCGCTGGTGCTGTCGACCGACGACGACCTGCTCATCGTGCTGCGCATGCCGCTCTGCTTCACGGTCGACTACATGCGCACGCTGACGGCGGTGAAGCTGCGCGAGCTGACGCGCAGTCCCGAGCACCCCAATGGCATCAACTACCTCGACAAGCTGGTCGCCAACTCGACGCACTCGCACAGCCAGCCGGCGCGTTATTGGAACCTGCTGCCCGGCACCGGCCTTGGCATCTTCGGCCACGGCGAGTTCTCGCCCGAGATGGCCAACCGCTACGCCGAATCGTTCGCGCGGGCCGTCAAAGCCGCGCTCGATGACCTGCAACCGGCGCGTTTTGGCTGGGTGCGCATCGATGACTTCGACCCCGAAGGCCGCATCCACAGCGACCGGCGCGGCGAGTCGCCGCCGTATATCGACGACCGCATGATGGTCTGGCGCATCGAGACGCTCGATGGCACGCCGCTCGCCGGGGTGGTCAACTTCGCGATTCACGGCACGCATATGGAAGAGACCTGGATCACCGGCGACGTGGCCGGCGCGATCGAGGTGATCGGCACCGAGAACCTGTCGGCCGAAGCCGGGCGCAAGGCGCCGGTGATCTTCCTCAACGGCAACGCTGGCAGCGTCAGCCCGCGCGGCGATGACAGCGTCGATGTGCCTTGGGGCAAGGTGCAGGTGGTCGGGCATCGCGTGTGGCCCATCTTCCGCGAGGCCTGGGCCAACGCCGTGCCTTCCAATGACATCGACCTTGAGGTGCTCGCGCTGCGCGTGCCGGTCACCTATGACCTGCTCGGCTATGACCGCACCGTGCCCGACTTCCGCGATCCGACCGGAAAACCCTATATCTACGGTGGTTTCAGCTGCGTGACCGAGAGCCGCACGCCCGATGACCCCTATCGCGACGGCGCGCTGGGCTGCCGCCTCGATCTGCAGACCTTCATCGGCCACCCCGAGGTGCACGCGCACAAGAGCGCGCTCGCCGCGTTTCGCATCGACAACCTGATCGTCACCACGCTGCCTGGCGAGCCCACCTCCGAGCTGGGTCGCCGCCTGTCGGCCGAGGTCGAGGCCGACGCGCGTGAGCGCGGCTTCCAGGTGCTGTCCGTGAACCTGGGCTACAGCCAGGACCACCAGCTCTATCTTCTCGAACCGAATGACTGGTTCCTTGGCGGCTACGAAGCCTCGCAGAACTGGTTCGGCTGGAACCTGGGCAGCTATTTTGCCGGCCACGCGCGGGCGTTGGCGCGGCAGCTCATGACGCCCGAGAAGGAAGACAACGAGACCGGCATCAAGCCGACGTGGTGGCCCGACCTGGTCGATGACACCGTGCCCCCGACCGATACGCAAGGCCGCGCCGGGCGCATGGTCGTGCAGCCGCCGGCCCGCCTGAAGCGGGGTGATCTGATCGAAGCGCGCTGGGTCGGCGGCCACCCGGGCGTCGACCAGCCCTGGGTGGTGCTCGAACGCCAGGTGGGCAGCGGCTTTGCGCTCGTGCGGCGTTCGCCGGGGCTGTCCTTCGACAACAGCGGCTTCGAGTCGGTGACGGTCTACAAAGGCAACTACGATGACGATCACACCTGGGCCGCGCGCTGGGAACTGCCCTTCGACTTTGCCACGGGCACGTATCGCCTGCGCTTTGTCGGCCGCGTGCAGTCCTCGGGACAGATCATCAACTACGACTCGGCGACGTCGCCGTTCGAGTTGGAGCCCGCGCGGCTCGCCGCGTACGAAGTGACCGTCGCCGATCGCCATGTCCGCGCCTGCCTGACCTATCCCGATGGTCCGAGCAACGATCGCGGTGGCGCTTTTGGGCCGCTGACGCCCGCTGGCCACCTGCTGCGCGTCGACCCGCAAATCCGCTACGACGGCCCGCGCAAACGCTGGGCCTTCCTGCTCGGTCAGCCGCTGGCGTCACCGTTGGTCGCGGTCACCGTCGCGGGCGCGCTCGAACCGACGATCGTCGAGGCCGCGCCCGACGCCTTCACCCGCCATCTGGTGGTGGCCCGCGATCATGCGGGCAACGAAGCCATCGAAGACATCCCCGGCTGGCCCTGCCATCGCGTCGAAGTCGCGCTGCCCGGCGGCGGCCGTCAGACCGTGCTGGTCGATGACGAAGACGGCAACCGCGCCATCCTGCAGATCGAAGCCGTCGACAACCCCTGATCGGGCTCGACCTCAGCCCGACAGGGCGGTCAGCGCGACGTAGATCCCGATGGTCATCAGCACGATGCACAGGGCGGCGCCTTTGGCGTGGCGCCATGGCGCCATGTCCACCGGCGCCTCGACATGCGCGTCGCTGGCGGCGATCTGCGCTGCGCTCTTCGGCGCCACCAACCCCGAGACCAGCATCACCAACACGCCCGCGGCGAAGCTGATCGCGTAGCCGTGCAGCCAGTGCAGGTCGGGGAAGACCTGGGCGCCAAAGAACGTGAAGAAGCCATAGCTCAAGAGCCCGACCGCCATCGCCGCCTTGGCGCCCGCCGCGGGGA
>JAGQJJ010000188.1 GCA_020430675.1 Myxococcales bacterium | reverse complement strand
GCTGTGCTTGCAGAACAGGTCGATGATCATGCGCGCGACCGGCTGCGCGGCGGTCAGCGCGGGCTGGGCCGCCGCCGCCGGCCCGGGGAGCGGTGCGGGTGTATGTGGCATGTGATCCAGCGCGGTGACCAGCTCGCGAATGGTCTGAAAACGCCGCGTCTCAGACGGCTCGTCGGCGATGCCCAGCGCCTGGCGCACGTCGGCGAGGATGGATTCGATGAGCACCGAGTCGATGCCCAGATCGCCTTCCAGATCGCTGTCGAGATCGAGCTCGGCCTCGTCGTACATGGTGTGATCGCGAATGATGCGCAGGACGGTATCGAGCGTGGTCTCAGTGATGGCTTGCATCGGACAGCCTCCCCCCGGGTCGCCGGGCATGGCATGTTTCAGGTCATGACTTCAATTTTTCGACGAGGGCCACGATGGTCCCGATCGTCTGGAAGTTGTCGGGCACGATGGCATCGATGGGCACGTCGACCCGGGCCTCGTCGCTGAGGAACTGCACCAGGTCGAAGATGGCGGCCGAGTCGATGATGTTCAGCTCGAGCAGGGGCGTATCGGGCGTCAGGCCGATGTCCTCCCCGTCGAGGTGCCACTTCGTGATGTGATCGGCGATGCGATCGGCGAGGGTCATGTTTCTTCGCTCCTCTGCACCTCGACGACCCCGCGGTCGCCGTCGACGATCAGAATGTCGCCCGTGCGGATGGATCGGGTCGCCACCTTGGTGTTGACCACGGATGGGATGTTGAACTCGCGGGCGACGATCGAGCTGTGCGAGAGCATCGAGCCGATGTCGGTGACCACCGCCGAAGCGAGCAGGAAAAGAGGCGTCCAGGCGGCGTCGGTGAAGCTGGTCACCAGGATGTCGCCGGGTTCGAACTCGTCGGCCTGCCGGACCAGATCGTGCACCAGACGCGCGCGGCCGACCACGCGGCCGGGGCTGGTGCCGAGGCCCTCGATGACCGAGCCGCCGGTGCGCGCGATGGCTTCCGACGGGTCGTAGGTGCCGACGAAGGTCAACGGCGGCTCGGGCAGGCGCAGGTTGTAGAGGTGCTCGCGCCGGCTGGCTTCGAGGGCGTCGCGGGTGAAGACCGCGGCCGCGGGCGCGCCGTCGAGCACGGCGAGCACGTCGAAGAAGTCGAGGAAGGCGACCTCATCGAGCGAGCGCAGGATGCCTTGCGCCACCAGGCGCCGACCCAGCTCGTAGACGATGCGGCGCACGATCCAGATCGAGGTCACCATGCTCATGCGCGTGGCTTCGCGCAGCTCGCTGCACAGCGAGTAGAGCTTGATGATGCCTTTGAGCAGGGCCCGGCGCTGGAGGGGCAGCTTGCGCAGGATGGCTTCGGTGTCGACGGTGCGATGCTCGCTGCCGCGGCGCAGCACGTCGTCCATGACGATGTCATGCTCGAAGTACTTGCGCATCATCTGGAAGATGTAGATGGGATCGTCGACCCAGCGCGGGTTGCTGATCTCCATCTCCTGGCGGCCGCGCACGCCGTTGTTGCGCAGGAACTCGGCGAACTCGCGCTGCAGGAAGGCCTGGCCCTCGGGGTGCGCCTTCAGGTTGCCGAGCACGTCGTCGAGGTTGCCTTCGCAGATCAGCCGCCGCACCTCGGGGCGCGCGCGACACTTGTTGACCAGCTGCACGATGTCATTGATCGACTCGACCGTGCGCAGGTTCGACATATCGGACTTGAGCCGATTCTGGAGCATCGAGCCTTCGTCGCCGAGCCAGTTCTTGCACATGGCTTCGAGCGCGCCGTAGAAGCCGAATGCGTTGATGTAGAACGGCATGTAGCCGGCGTGCATGCGGCGGAAGTATTCGAGATTGCGGCGAATTTCGGCCGAGAGCGCCGGCAGGTCGAGCGACGGCAGGTCGAGCGCGATGGCGCGGTCGTACTCGGCGTAGCGCGAGGTGACCATCTCGCGGGCGCGGGCCTGCATGGTGGCCAGCTCGCGGAGCTGGGCGCGCACAAAATAGACGCTGGTGCGCAGGAACTCGCGGCCGCCGGGGTAGACGCCATGCGGGTTGACATGGCTCGGCAGGTCGACCTCTTCGCTGCTGAAGCGCGCGGTGAAGCGATGCTGGTCGCGCGTGGGCGGGCTCTGCGAGAGCAGGTAGGCGGTGTAATCCACGTTCAGATAGACGTGGCCCTGCATGTAGCCCATATAGCGATTGGGATCGCCCAGGTCGAGCGAGCCGACCGAGCGCGCGCAGTCGGCGTGCACGTTGAACTGGTAGTACCGCGCAAACGAGATGCCCAGCGGCGTCATGATGCCATTGAAGATCTCGCCGATGTCCATGCGCGACCAGAGCGTATTGGCCTTGATATGCGGGTCGGGCTCGCTCGGGTTGGGCGACATCGTCGTGGCACGGCGCTGCTCGGACTTGGTGGTGATCGGGCGCGACTGCAAGATGTAGATCAAGCCTTCGCGCGTGGCCCACTCGATATCTTGTTCCGTGCCATAGAACCCAATCAAATCAAGGGCTTGCCGCGCGAGATCGCCGACCTGTTCCTCGGTGAGCGTGGGCGCGTCGCGCAGTTCGGCGGGCACCTTTTCGAGCATGGTATTGCCATCGCCGGTGGCCACGCAGCGGGTGACCTTGTAGCGGATGGTCTGGCGGTCGATCTGAAGGGTGCGGCGGTCGATGACATAGGAGTCGCTGACCACGCGGCCGGCGACGAGGCCCTCGCCGAGCCCGAAGCAGGCTTCGAGGATCATCTTGCTCTGATCGCCGCTGACCGGGTCGACGGTGAAGAGCACGCCCGCCGCTTCGGCGTCGACCAGCTCTTGGATGACCACGGCGATCGACTGCTGCGAGTGCTCGCGCTCGGTGGTGCGATACGAGCGGGCGCGCTCGGACCACAGGGAGGCCCAGCAGGCGCGGACGGCGTCGATCACGGCGTCGTCGCCTTGCAGGTCGAGCAGGGTGTCATGCTGGCCGGCAAATGAGTGGCTGCCCGAGTCTTCGCCGACAGCCGACGAGCGCACCGCGACGCGCGGGCGACCCATGGCGGCGTAGGCTTCGATGATGACATCGCGCAGCGCCGGCGGCACGGGCGTTGACAACACGGCCTCGCGGGCGGCGGCGTACTCTTCGACGGTGGCGCCCGCGCCGGCCTCGGCAACCTTGGCCCGCAGGCCGGTGGCGTCGAGGAAGTGTTCAAAGGCGCTGGTGGTGAGGCAGACGCCCGGCGGCACCCGCAGACCGTTCTGCAACATCTCGGCGAGGCGCGCGCCCTTGCCGCCCATGGCCGGCCACACCTTCGACTCGGCGCGGTCGAGCGCGATGATCCACTCCACGTCGTTCTTCGGCGCGGCGACGGCCTGCGTGCTCACTTGGGCTCCTCCGTGTGCGTCTCGTCGACGTCGCTCTGCGGGCGCCGGGCGAGGAAGCAGAAGAATTTGTCGCCGGGGATGAGGCTGAGCGCCTCGACCGCCTCGAAGCCGGCGGCGCCCATCTGGGCGACCAGCTCTTCAGATTCGGGCAGGCGGCCGCCGACCGACGAGCTGGCGAACCACAGGCTGAGCGCTTCGAGGCCCATATTGCCGCCGAGGCACGAGGTGGTCAGCAGCAGGCGGCCGCCCGGGGCGAGCAGGCGGCGCACGCGCTCGAGGAGCTGCACGCGCTCGGCAACGGCGAAGTAATAGATGTTGTTGTGCAGGGTGACGAGGTCGTAGCCGCCGCCGGGCGGCTCGTTGCGCACGTCGCCGACGCGCACCTGCACGCGGTCGCCCAGTCCCCAGCGGGCCAGGTTGCCGCGGGCCTTCTCGGCGACATCGTCCTGCAATTCGAGGCCGGTGATCTCGGCGCTCGGGGCGCGGCCGAGCAGCTCGCGGATATAGATGCCCGAGCCGCAGCCGACCTCGAGCACGCGCGTCGGCACGGCGCGGTCGATCGCGCGGTCGATGGCTTCGGCGACAAACGGCTCGATGACGCGCGTCGACTCGGCGATCAGCTCGCCGTCCTGGTCGTCGAGCGTGAGGCGCTCGCCGGTGCGGGCCATGGCCGGCGCGTCGAGGATGGCCGCGGAGTGGAAGCGGATGATCTCTTGCAGCGCGGCGTTGGCCGAGCCATTGGCCGGATCGGCCAGGCTGCGGGCCAGCGAGCCCGAGAGCGCAAAGCGCCCGTCGTGCTGCGTCAGCTCGCCGAGGCGCACGCCGAAGCGCAGCCAGGCGGCGAGCGTCTCGTGGCCGTCGGTCTTCACGCCGAGGGCATGCGCGATCTCATCGAAGGTGCGCTCGCGGTCGGCGAGCAGCGCGAGCACGCCGTGGCGCGCGGCCGAGGCTACGAAGCAGGCCCGGTAGAAGGGGCCACTGAGCCGCGTGAGACGGATCAGGGCGGGCATGCGCCCTTCGCGCCAGAGACGCAGCAGGGTCTTGCCTTTCATGCAGACTCCTCGGCCCAAAGCGCCGCTCCGGGCGTGAGGGCACGATCCAAAAGCCGCAGCAGAGGCGCGGGCTGATTGAGTGCAAAGAAATGACCGCCGGGCAGCGTGTGACGCACGAAGCCACGCCCGGCGAGGGCGCTCCAGGCCTGCAGATCGGCCGACTTGACCAGCGGGTCGTTGCGACCGCCGAGCGCGACGAGCGGGGTCGGCAGCGGGCGCCGGTCATGGTCGGGGATGAGCGTCTCGCAGGCGAGCAGGTCGGCGCGCAGCAACGGGAGCTGCCGCCGCAGGTAGTCGACGGGCGCCGGCTTGGCCTCGCCCGATTGCATCCAGAGCATCACCCGCAGCAGCTCGTCGTCGCCCTGGTCGCGCACGGGGCGCATCCAGCTCGGCATGAACGGCGGGCGGCTGGCGGCGACAAAGAGCTGCTCGGGCGGCGGGGCCCCGTCGTCGAGGGCCCGCCGCAGCCAGGCATAGGCCACCAGGGCGCCCATGCTATGGCCGTAGATGACATAGGGCGCGCGCAAAAGGTCGCGCCCGGTGCGGTCGGTGGCCTCGATGAGCGGGGCCATCTCTTCGAGCAGCGGCTCGGTGGCGAGGCGCCCCCGGCCGGGCAGCATCGGGGCGCTGATCGACACGTCGGCGGGCAGCGAGCGCTGCCAGACGTGGAAGATCGAGGCCGAACCGCCCGCATACGGCAGACAGATGAGCCGGATGCGCGCGGTGGCCGGATCGCCCCAATGACGCCAATCGATCATCGGGGCACCTCGGCTTTGCCCTCGTCGCTGTCGAGCCATTCGAGGGTGCGCTTGATGCCTTCGTCGACGCCGACCTTGGGCGCAAAGCCGGTGTCGGCGTCGAGGCGATCGATGGGATAGCTCTGGTCGCGGCACAGGATGAGCACCGCGTGGCGCGTGAGCAGCGGGCGCTTCTCGGCACCGACCAGGCCGTAGGCGAACTCAAAACCGCGACCCACCGCCAGCGCCAGCCATGAGGGCAGGTTGGTCTTGGCCCGCTTGGCGCCGATGCCATCGGCGATGGCATCCACATAGGTGCGCCAGTCCATGGTGGACGGGTCGCGCACGTTATACGCCTTGCCGGGCGCATCCTTGGCGTCGGCGAGCAGCAGCAGCGCGTCGGCGACGTCATCGACGTAGACCAGGCCGGCCCCGGTCTTGCCACCATCGATGGTGGGCAGGTCGTTGGTCAGCAGCAGCTTGGCGATCTCGACGACCCAGTCCTTGCTGCGCGGGCCGAAGATGGTCACCGGGCGGGCGACCGTCACTTCGAGGCGGTGCTCGCGCCCGAAGGCCAGCGCGAGGTTGTCGCCCTGGCCTTTGCTGCGGTTGTAAGGCAGGCCCAGGTCGTGCGGGCCGTAGTCTTCGGCCGGCGGCACCTTGGGATAGCCATACACATCGGTCGTGCTGACATGCACCGCGCGCCGAACACCCGCGGCCTCGGCGGCGTGCAGCAGGCGATCGACGTTCTGCACGTTGGCCTCATGAAAGGCCGACCACTTGCCCCAGTCGGCAGAGAGGCCGGCGCAGTTGATCACCACGTCGACGTCGGCCAGGGCCCCGCGCAGGGCGTCGGCGTCGGCCCAGTCGACCGCGGCCACCTCGACGCCGAGGGCGGCGAGGCGCTTCTGGTCGCTGCTGCCGCGCACCAAAGCGCGCACGGCGTGGCCGCGCTCGGCCAGCATCTCGACGAGCCGGCCTCCGAGGAAGCCGCTGGCTCCCGTCACTGCGATTCGCTCAGCCATTTGCCACCTCGGCGAGCCCTTCGTCGCTCGTCAGCCATTGCAGGGTGCGGCGGATGCCTTCTTCGACCCCGACGGTCGGCTTGAAACCGGTGTCGGCGATGAGACGGTCGATGGGATAGGACTGGTCGCGGCACAGGATGAGCACCGCGTGGCGCGTGAGCAGCGGGCGCTTCTCGGTGCCAACCAGACCGTAGCCCAGTTCGAAGCCGCGGCCAACGCGCAGAGCGAGCCAGGACGGCAGGTTCGTCTTGGCGCGTCGGGCGCCGATGCCATCGGCCAGGGCGTCGACGTAGGTGCGCCAGTTCATCATCGACGGGTCGCGCACGTTATAGGCCTTGCCGGCGACGTCGTCGGCGCGGGTCAGGCCGATGAGCGCCTCGGCGACGTCGTCGACATAGACCAGCCCGGCCGGGGTGCGACCGCCGTCGATGACCGGCATGTCGCCGGTGCGCAGCAGGCGGGCGATCTCGATGACCCAGTCCTTGCTGTGCGGTCCGAAGATGGTCACCGGGCGGGCGACGGTCACTTCGAGGCGATGGCCGCGCGCAAATTCGAGCGCCACCGAGTCGCCGAGACCCTTGCTGCGGTTGTAGGGCAGGCCGATGTCATGCGGGCCGGCGTCTTCGCCGGGCGGGGCCTTGGGGTAGCCGTAGACGTCGGTGGTGCTGACATGCACGAAGCGGCGCACGCCGGCGGCTTCGGAGGCTTCGAGCAGGCGCTCGACGTTGCGCACGTTGGCCTCGTAGAAGCGCTCCCACTTGCCCCAGTCGGCCGAGAGGCCGGCGCAGTTGATCACCGCGTCGACGTCGGCCAGCGCTTCGCCGAGCGCCTTGGCATCGGCCCAATCGACCGCCGCGACCTCGATACCGGCCTCGCGCAGCCGGCTGGTGTCGCTGCTGGGGCGCACCAACGCGCGCACCGGGGTGCCGCGCTCGGCGAGCATCTCGGCCAGGCGGGCGCCGAGGAAGCCGCTGGCGCCGGCGACCACGACGCGGCCCGAGCTGTGGCCGGCGAGGCGCACCGAAGCGGGCGCGTGGCGGCGCTCGGCGGCGTCATCGGCGTCGA
>JAGQJJ010000187.1 GCA_020430675.1 Myxococcales bacterium | reverse complement strand
CACCGCGGTGCCATCGGGCAGCGCCGCGCGGCTCCACGTCCAGCGCCGAAAGCCCGCTTCGAGCGCTTCAACGCCCTGGTTGGCGTCGTGATAGGCCCGCCCCGTGAAGCGCAGGGCCGGCGAGGTGAGCGCCACCTCGACCCGCGCCGTCGGCGCGATGGGCCACCAGACATGGCGGCCCCGTGCATCGAGGATGACCTGGTGATCGAACAACATCTCGGGGCGCAGCCGAATCCGGCCGATCACCGCCTCGGGCATCTTCTCGAAGAAGGGCTTGGTGCGCTCTTTGAGGTCGATGACCAGCTCGTCGCCCACCCAGCGCATGACGCTCTCGCCGATGGCGAGCTGATCCCGGTCGCGAGCCACCGCGTCGGCGCCGCGCTCGGTGAAGGACCAGACCCGCGCGTCGGGGCCGTGCAGGGCCACGTTCACCGCGCAATGGGCCAGCGGATCGGCCTGCCCGCCCGGCGTGCGGGCCCGCGCAGCGAAGTAGTCGGGCGAGAAGACGCTGCCGACAAACGCGATGATCGTCAGGGCGTGGCGGCCGTCGTCGCTGATCGCGTCCAGGTACCACCAGGCATAGCCACCGGGCGCGATCGCCGCGTCGAAGGCTGGTCCGCCACGAGCTGCGCGGCGGCCATCCGTCCGCTCAAGGCCGCCATCGGCACGCCCGCCCCCGGGTGCACGCTGCCCCCGGCCAGGTACAGGCCAGGCAGGCGTGAACGGGCGCCCGGCCGGCGCAGGGTCGCGTTCCAGGCGTGGGCTGCCGGTCCGTAGAGCGCGCCACCCGAACCCGGGAAGCGCGCGCTCCAGTCCGCGGGCGTCGTGCGCACCGTGCGCGCCGCGTCCCAGCGCAGCAACAGGCCACAGCGCGACAGCAGGTCGAGCGTCCGCTCGGCGCATGCTTCGATCTCCTCTTCGGTGAGTGGGGGGCCCACGCCGGTGGCGGGCGCGTTGACCAGGAGCAGCAGCCGGTCCTCGGCGCGCGCGGCGTCGTCGTCGCCGCGATCCTGGGCGCAGACATAGACCGTCGGCTCATCGGGCAGCCGTCGATCGGCAAAGAGCGCGCGAAACTCGGCGGCCGAGTCGGTCGAGAAGAAGACGTTGTGATGCAGCAGCGGGAAGCCCTGCGTCGCCGTCGTGGTGCAGAACGTCAGCGCCGACAATGAGCGCGCGGCGGGCGCGGACGGCTCGACCGCGGCGCGCGCGGCCTCGCCGAGCAGGCCGGCGGCCAGGGCCTGAGCGTCGCCGTTGAAGACCACGGCCTCGCAAGACACCGCCTCGCCCCGCTCGGTGGTCACGCCGGTCACGCGCCCGTTCTGTACGCGCAGCGTGGCGATGCCTTCGCCGCAGCGCAGCATGCCGCCGCGCTCGATGAACAGGTCAGCCAGCGCCTCGGCCAACGCGCTCAGGCCGCCACCCACGCGCCAGACCCCGGCCTGCTCGACCCAGGCGATCAGGTTGAAGGTGGCCGGCGCCTGGAAGGGATCGAGGCCGGCATAGGTGGCATAGCGCCCGAACAACTGCCGCAGGCGCGGATCGCGGAAGAAGTCGCCGAGCGACTGCCACATCGTGCGGCGGGCGTCGATGCGCAGCAGGCGCGGCAGCGCGCGCAGGCCGAGCTGCTGCAAGACGCGCCACGCGGTCGGGCGCTGGGCGCGGATGAAGACGTCTTCCACGTCGGCGTGCAACGCGCGGGCGTAGGCGATGAACCGATCGAAGCCCGCGGCGTCGGCCTCGCCCGCAAACGCGCGGATGGCCCGCCGCGAAGCGCCCGGATCGGCGTGCAGGTCGAGCCGCCCGCCATCGGGCCAGGCATGGCGCGCCAGGTGTCGCGCAGGCTCGAGGCGCACGCGCTCGCTCAGGTCGGCGCCCGCGTCGGCGAACAAGCCATCGAAGACATCGCGCATCGTCAGCACGGTCGGCCCGCCATCGACCGCACGACCGCCGGCGGCGACGCGGTGCATCTTGCCGCCCACCGCCGCCGCGCGCTCGAAGAGCATCACGTCATGGCCGGCGCCGACCAGATCAAGCGCGGCGCAAAGCCCGCCGACGCCGGCACCCACGACCGCGATCATGGCAGACGCTCCATCGCTTCAAACGCCAATGCCTTGCCGGGCGGCGCCATCGCACCGCGGCCGGCCAGGCGCAGCATGATGCGATATGGCATTGAAGCCAGCACGGCGAGGGCCGCGCGGCCCACCAGCCAAAGCTTGCGCGCCGTCGAGGTATACGCGCGGCCCGCGGTCACGTCCGCGTCCTTGGATCGGACGACGCGCCCGATGTCGTGATAGATCCACCGCGCCGCGCCCACCGCCAGCGCGACCCGCCAGGGCAGCGCGATCAGCCCGCGATCGGCCGAAGCATAATAGGCGTCGGCCTGGCGCAGCAGGTCGAGCGTGGCGAGCGCAAACGGCGCGGCAAACGAAGCGATGGGCCCCTGCCCCACCAGCGTTCGCCCCGACCCGCTCAAGCCTTCGAGTCGATCAGCGGGCAGATAACGCCGGCCACGGCCCCAGTCCTCGGCCACATCGCGACAGATATTGGTCAACTGCATCGCCACGCCCAGATGCGCGGCGTGTTGCAGCGCCGCGTCATCGCGCACGCCAGTCAGATGACACATCATCAGGCCCACGGTGCTGGCGACCCGATAGCAATAGCGAAGCAGCGTCTCGGTGTCATCGTAGGCGGTGCCTTCGACGTCCATGCGCATGCCTTCGAGCAGTTCATCCGGGTACCGCTGCGGGATGCCTCGCCCGCGCACCAGCTCCTGGAAGGCCATCAGGATGGGATCGCGCTGCGGTGCGCCACCATAGACGCTCGCCAGCTCGGCCCGCAGAATGGCCAACGCGCGCGGCGCCGTGCCTGGGCGGGCCTCATCGATGGCATCGTCGGCGCGACGGCACCACGCATAGAGCACCACCACCTCATCGCGCGCTTGTCGGGGCAGAAGGCGCGCGGCGAGCGAGAAGCTGCGCGACGCGGCGCGGATCACCTGCGCGCATTGCGCCACCGCGTCTTGCGGCGCGGTGGTCGCGCTGATGACGGCCGTCGTCACGCCGCCGACTCCCCCACCCGCAGGCCGACCGGGGCCGGCAGGTTGAAGTCGGCGGCGATGATCGCCGCGGTCGCTTTCGCCGAGTTGACCACGCCCGGCACGCCGGCGCCGGGATGCGTGCCCGCGCCCACCAGGTACAGGCCGGGCAGCGTCGCGTCGCGGTTATGTGGGCGGAACCATGCGCTCTGGGTCAGCCGCGGCGCCACCGAGAACGCCGCGCCATGATAGGCGTGCAGCGTGTCGCGGAAGTCGAGCGGTGTCATCCAGCGCTTCGTGACCACGTGCTGGCGCAGATCGGGCATCTCGCTCTCAAGGCTGGCCAGAATGCGATCGGCATAGGCCGGCGCCATGGCATCCCAGTCGACCGCCGCGCGGCCCAGGTGCGGCACCGGCGAGAGCACGTAGAACGCGCCGCAACCCGGCGGCGCCATTGACGGATCGGTCACCGTCGGCGCGTGCAGGTAGAGGCTGAAGTCATCGGGCACCGACGCGCCGTGGAAGATGTCATCGAGCAGGCCCTTGTAGCGCGGCCCGAAGAGCACGGTGTGATGGGCCACCGACTCGGAGTAGGTGCGATCGGTGCCGAAGTAGAGCACGAACAGCGACATCGACCAGTCCATCTTCTCCAGCCGGTCGGCGGTGCGGGCGGCGCGCACGTCCTGGCCGTAGAGACGGCGATAGGTGTGATGGATGTCCGCGTTCGACACGACCAGGTCAAAAGGCTCGGCGCGCCCGGCCGGCGAGTCGATGAGATGCAGCGCCCGCGGCCCGCTCTCATCGAGCGTCACGCGCTCGACCGGGCATGACAGCCGCACCTCGCCGCCGAGCGACTTGAACAGCTCGACCAGCGCCTGCACCAGCGCGCCGGTGCCGCCGCGGGGGAAAAACACGCCCCATTTGCGTTCGAGGTAGTGGATCAGCGTGTAGATCGACGAGGTCTCGAACGGGTTGCCGCCCACCAGCAGCGAGTGAAATGACAGCGCCTGCCGCAGATGCGCCTCGCGCACGAAGCGCGCGACCGTCTTGAACACCGAGCGATCGGCGCGCAGCCGCATCAACTGCGGCGCGACGCGCACCATGTCACGAAAGCGAAGGAACGGCGCCGAAGCCAGCTCGGAGTAACCCTGCTCGAAGACATCCTTGGCATAGTCGACAAAGCGCAGATAGCCCTCGACATCATCGGGGTTGAGCGCCCGAATCTGTTCGAGCATGCGCTCGCCGTCGCCGTTGTAGTCAAACCGGGTGCCATCGGCCCAGATGAGTCGATAGAAGGGATCGACGGGCAGCATGTCGACATGGTCGGACAATCGCTGCCCGGCCAGGTCATACAGCTCTTCGAGGCATTGCGGCGCGGTGATGACCGTCGGGCCGGCGTCGAAGGTGAAGCCTTGATCGCGGTAGACATACGCGCGGCCACCGGGCTGATCGCGGGCTTCGAACAGCACCGTGGGCGCGCCGCTGGCCTGCAGGCGAATCGCGGCGGCCAGGCCGCCGAAGCCACTGCCGATCACCGCGGCGCGGGGCAGATTCCGGGCAGACATCGATGACTCCTTCACAGATAGCTGGCGGCGAGGCGTTCGATCTCGGCGCGGGCGACCGACAACGCGGGGTGGTCGCCGACGGCGCGGCGCAGGCCCGAGAAGCTCATCGCGAGGTGCGCGCTGGTCAAGGCGCGGCCGTGCACCTCGACCCGTGCCCGCAGCGCGCCCGCCAGGGCCGCCGCGTCCCCGCCGGCCCGCACGTCGCGCAGCCGATGAACGAGCCGCGCGAACGACACCTCATCGCCGCCCTCTTCGGCCAGCCACGCCCAGCACCAGGTGGGCCGGCCCTCGCGCAGATCCTCTTCGCCCTTGTCGGCACGCTCGGGGTTCACGATCCCGCTCAGATCGTCGAGCATTTGCAGCGCGCAGCCGAGCAGCTCGCCAAACGCGGCGATGGCCTGCACGCGCACCGGCGAAGCGCCGGCGGCCAGCGCGCCGCTCGCCGCGGCGAAGCTCATCAGAGCGCCGGTCTTCAGCCGCGTCGTCGCCCGCACCACATTGCCCACCTCGGCCATCGCGAGCTGGTCGACGCGCGCGGTCAGGTCGAGCGCCTGACCCTGATGGCATCGCAGCAATGTGTCGATGGCACGGGTCTGCAACGAGAGGACCACCGAGGGTTCGACCGATGCGTGCGGCAAGAGCGCCAAGGCCTGAAAATACAACATATTGCCCAGGTTCAGCGCGCGCGGCATGCCATGCGAGACATGCAGCGCCGGACCACCACG
The DNA here is from genome assembly GCA_020430675.1 of Myxococcales bacterium. The sequence goes on along the minus strand of JAGQJJ010000187.1, from coordinate 1,902 downwards.
GCGCATGGTCGAAGCGTCTTCGATGTCGTCGACGATGAGCGATCCGGCGTGCAGCAGCTCGACGACCTGCGTCAGCGCGTCGGGACAAGGGCCGATGCCACCGCCGAGCGCCCAGCCCAGCTCGACCAGGCACGCGCGAAACGCCTTGCCCGACCGCGCGAGGAAGCTGCGGCCGGGGTCGAGCAACGCCGTCTCCCAAAGCCGCGCCGGCACCTTCTCCGCGTCGTCCGGCAACGCCGTTCGCTCGAAGAATTGAAGCGCCTTGTTCGCGGGCGGCTCGTGCATTGGCGTGACGCGGGCGGCGTCCAGGTTCATACGACCTCCACAGGCGAAATGAGGCGGGGCAAGGGCCGCAGGCGCAGGCCACGGGGCGGCAGGCCGGCGAGCAGGCGAAGGCGATCGAGCGCGGTCAGGCGCAGCGCGTAGAAGCGGCGGATGACCGGCGCCGGGCGGCGATAGAAGCGGGCCATCAGGCGCCACCGATCGGCCGGCGCGCAGTGGCGGAACAAGGCGCGGTTCAGCGCAAAGGCAAAACGCTGGCGCTCGGCCTGCAACGCGGCCTGGGCGGCGTGGGCGGCGGGCAGGGCATCGAGCGGCACGCGCGAGAGCGCCTCGGCCACGCGCACCGCGATGGGCAGTGAGTAACCGGTCGCGGGGTGAAAGAAGCCGGCCGCGTAGCCGCCGAGCAGCGCGCCCTCGCGCGGCGCCGGTGTGGGCGCGGCCCAAGGCATCGGCAGCGCGCCGGACTCGCGGCGCTCGATCGCGGTGATGGCCCAGCCCTGCGTGGCGGCGTAGGCCTGCACTTCGGCCTCCAGATCCGCCTCATCGAGCCGCGCCCCATCGGCGAAGCGCGTGTCTTCGATCAGCAGCCGGGTCGGGTCGAGCGGCAGCACGTAGAAGAAGCGCAGCCCATCGTGCTGCGGCACGGTGGCGTCCATCAGAATCGGTCGCTCAAGCCCGTGCGGCGTCGCGAGGCGAACCTCAAGGCCGACAAACTTCTGGAAGCCCGCGACATCAGCCGGCACCGCGCGCGGCCCCCGGGCGTCGATCACCCGGCGCGCGGTCACGCGGCGGCCATCGGCGAGCTGCACCGCGCCCGCCTCGACGCGCACCGCCTCGGCGCCGCACCAGAGCGCATCGCCCAGCGTCGCCGCCAGATGGGCCCCGAAGCGCGCCGACGAGATCAGCGCGTATGGCTCATCGAGCGCGCGGCTGAACCCCGGGAAATGCACCGAATAGCCAGGCCACCGATGCGCGATCAGGGGCTCGACATACGGCCGCGCCTCGGCCGGCACATCGCCGGCGTGCAGGCACCAGGTGTGATTGCCCCCGGCGCGCGCGCCGCGCTCGATGACGACCAGCCGCAGATCGGGCTGCCGATGGCGCAGGGCAAGCGCCAGCAGGCCGTTGTGCAGGCCGCCGCCGACCAGGGCGAGGTCAAAGGGGGCCTCGCCACCGTGCGACACTGAACAAAGTTGGGACAAAGTTTCGACCATCGCGAATCTGATGACGGGCCCGGCCCGGGGTTACAGCGGGTCACGCTGATTCTGCCGACGCCGGGCTCAGGGGCGTCGACGCGATGGCTGGTCTGCGCCGGGCGCTCCTGGTAGATCCAGTGCCGTCGAGACGTGCGGCCGAGGCCATGATGGGGTGGCAGTTGAACGAGATCGCCGCGAAGTGAGCGAATCGATGCCCGATTCGGCGACGCTTCTGGCCCGGGCGCTGGAGCGGATCCGGCGGGCCAAGGCCGAGGTGGCGGCCTCGCGGCGCCCGCCGTCGGCGCGGTGTCCGGTGGCGATCGTGGGGCTCGCGTGCCGGGCGCCGGGTGCAGACGGGCCAGAAGAGCTCTGGGCCAATCTGATGGCCGGTCGCGATTCGGTGGGGCCGATTCCACCCGATCGG
>JAGQJJ010000186.1 GCA_020430675.1 Myxococcales bacterium | reverse complement strand
CGAAGCCGGCCGACCCGAGCTGCTGCTCATCCGCGGCGGCCGCCTCGAAGCGGTCGAACCCGACGGCACGCCTTGGTGGCGCAGCGAATACCGCGACCTGACCGGCCTGATCGGGGTCTCCGACCTCAACGGCGATGGCCGACGCGAGATCCTCGCCCTCGCGCGCCGCAGCGCCTGCGCCTTCGATGCGCTCACCGGCGCCGAGCGCTGGGCGCTGCCCGAAGGCGCGTTTGGCGAGACGCCCCCGACCGCCATCGTGACCGCGCGCCTCGGCGCCCTGCTCGACCCCGACCAGCTCGACCTCTACCTGACCGACGGCGGCTGCGGCGACAACGGCACGGGCAACGGTCTGCGCGTGCACTTCGCGCCCGACGCACCGCCCACGCTCAGCGCCCTCATCGCCGGTCCGCGCCGCAACGGGCGCTGTGGGCGCTGGCATACCTTCGCCGCGCCGATGGTCATCGTCACCGATGGCGACGGCCTCAACGCCTTCGACCCGACGAGCGGCGAGCGCCAGCGCTGCGGCCAGCTCCCTGACGCCCCGCCCAACGGCCCGCTGCCCCACCTGCGCATCCCCGGCGCGCCCGCCTGGTACGCCTTTTTGCCCGACGCGGTCGTGCGGCTCGCCGACGACGCCGAAGCCCAGATCGATGGCTGCGTCGGCGTCATCGCGCCGACCTGGCGCCGCCCATTGACCGGCCCGCGCGCCGAGGGCGCTTTCATCGCCGAGCTCGACGGCGACGACGCCCCCGATCTGGTGCTGACCGTCTGGCGACCCGACGAAGCACGTTGGGCCATCGAAGCGCTCGCCGGCGCCGACGGCCATACGCTCGCGACCCTCGAAGACGCGCTCGCGCTCGGCCCCATCGCCTTCGACACCGACGCGCCGCCCGCCGTGCTCGCAGCGCTGGGCGAAGGCGCCACGCCTGCGCGCTTTCAGACGCTCCAAGCGTTCGCACCCGGCGCCGAAGACTTCCAGGCCCGCTGGCCAACCCCGCTGACCGAAGCCCGAGCGCTGCTCGACCCAGGCCTGCCCGCACCCACCGACCGCACGCCCGAGTTCGCTGCGCCGGTGGCCTGGCCCCACGCCACCGGCGCCGATCTGATGCTCGTGCGCGCCGTCGACGGCCTCGACGCCGCCTTGCAGCGCGTCGACGGCGCCGGCCGCGTCATCGCCGCCACGCCCCTCGATGGCCCGCCCGGCGCGGTGCGCCTCGGTTGCCTGGCCTTGGGCTGTGCCGCCGGCCTGCCGCAATTCCTGGCGCTGGCCCGCTTCGACGGCCGCGTCGCGGTGCTCGATCCCGCCCTGCGCCCCGTGGCTGCTGCCGAAGATGATGGCCCGCCGGTCTTTGCCCCCACCGGCGCCGCCGCCGTCGCCGTGGCATTCGATGGCACCGCCCGTCGCCCGATCGTGCTGACGCCCGGCGGCCTGCTCGCCGCGCTCGATGTCGAGAATGCCGCGGCGCCCATCCGCTGGCAGGTCACCCTCGGCCGACCCCGCCGCGGCGCCACCGGCCCAGTGATCGTGCCGCGCCCCGGCCGCGCCGACGGCGTGCTCGCCCGCGACGCGGCCGCCGGCGAGGCGGTCTGGGCCCTCTTCGACGCCGCCGACGGCGCGCGCGTCTGGCGCCACGCCCTCGACGCCAATACGCACCGCCCGTTTGGCGATGTGGCCGTCGCGCCCGAGGACGGTGGCGCGGTCATCCTGCGCGCTGAGCTGCTGCTCGACCCTCAAGCGCCGCCGCCCGCCGACTGCCCGCTGCGGGTCGACACCGATCTCTTCGCGCCCGACCCCGCCTGCCCCGCCACCGCGGTCATCGCCCGCGTCGTGACCGCGCTCGACGCCGAGACCGGCGCCTGCCGCTGGCAACGGCGCCTTCGTCCCGCCAACCCGTGCGGCGGCCCCGGCAACCAGACGCTCTCGGCCGACGCCGGCGCCGTGCATCTCACCGAGACCAACGCCGCCCGCCGCCTCGACCCGGCCACCGGCGACGATCTCGCCCTCGGCGACCTCGGCGCCTTCGAGGGCGGCGTCCTGCGCGGCGGCGGCTGGCTGCACGCCCTCGGCGACGGCTGGCTGCGCGTCGGTGGCAACGGGCCGATCGAAGCCCGCGCCGCCGATCTGAGCCCGCGCTGGGCCGCTGCGAACCCACCCGACCTGCGCCTGCAAGGCTGGATTGGCCGCGACGCCGCCCTCACCGCCGACGCCATCTTTGTCTCGCCCGGTCCCGGCTACCCGATCGGCCGCTGGCGCGCCGCCAACGGCGAGTTCCTCGGCGCCACCGGCCTGCGCGAAGGCGCCGCCGAGGCCCACGCCCCGCTCGCACCCGACTTCGCCGACATCATCGCCCTGCGCGCCGCCGACGCGGTCACCTCCGCTGGCGCGCCCGGCGTGCTGGCCACGGCCGACGACGGCGTGCTCTACGGCCTCGACGAGACCGGCGCGCTGGCCTGGACGCGCCATCACGACGCCCGCCCCGGCGCCCCACTGGTCACGGTGCTCGGCGACGACACGCCCGCGCTGCTCATCCCGCTCTCCGATGGCCGGGTCGTGGTCTACGGCGATCCCGGCCCGAGCGGCCCACGCGCCGTCTGGGACGTGCCCTGCCCGCCCGTCGCCGCCTGCGACGCCGCCGTCGACATCGACACCACCGAAGCCACCGACCGCCTGTGCGCCACCTGGCCCCCATTGGCCAACGCGATCGGCTACGAAGCCCGCGCGCTTGGCCCTGGCGGCGTGGTCGTGCGCGACTTTGCGCCCGTCGAACGGCCGATCGCCGAGCTGGCCGGCGTGACGCTGGTGCCTGGCGCCCGCTACGCCGTCGAAGTGCGCGCCCGGCTGCCAGGCGGCCCGTCCGCGCCCACCGCCTCCGACGGCGTCGAGGTCATCAACGACGCCCCCCCGCGCGTCGCCGTCGCCGCGCTGCCGCCCGCCGTCGCGGTTGAAGCCGGCGAAGTCCTGCTCATCGTGCGCGCTGAAGACGACGATCGCCTCGCCGGCTGGCGCCTCGAAGCGCGCTCGCTCGACGGCTTCGGCACATGGCGACTCGCCGCCGAGCCGCTCAACCAGCGCGTCTTCGAGCGTCAGGTGCGCTGGACGCTCGAAGACCGCGCCAAACGTCCGCTGCCGCCCGGCGACTACCTCGTCATCGCCTCGGTCGTCGACCGCGCCTTCCACCGCGCCACCGCCGACGTGCGCGTCGTTCTCTGTGCCGGTGACTGCAATTGAGTCCCCACGGTAACCCGATGCGGCCCAACGGTGACCTGATCGGCCGCCAGCCTATGAATTTCGTGCCTTCGCGGGCTGGCACGATACGCGCACATGAAATCGGTGGGCACGTCGCCGGGGCGGCACATAACGTCCCCTGTTCCCCACCCCGACCGCCTCGGCGACGACCAACTTCCCCCGCACGCTTGCAACCCGGCGCCATCTCGGCCATCTCTTCGGCATGATCGAAGAATGCAGCCTCGCCGATCGCACCTGCGCGCCCTGCCGCGGAGGTGTGCCGCCCCTCACCGACGAACAGATCGCGCCGCTCGCCGCCCAGCTTGACGGGTGGTCGGTGGTCGACAGCCATCACCTGAACAAGCGCTACGACTTCCCCGACTTCGTGCGCGCCCTCGCTTTTGTCAACCAGATCGGCGCGCTCGCCGAAGAGCACGGCCACCACCCCGACCTGCAGCTCGGCTGGGGCAAAGTGGTCGTTGATTTGTGGACGCACAAGATCAACGGCCTCGCCGAAGCCGACTTTGTGCTCGCGGCCAAGATCGATCGCATCGACCGCTGAGTTTCAGCCGCGCTTGATGCCCAACAGAAGCCCGTCGGGGGTGGGTACGCAGACGGTGTCAAACGCCGCCCGCGCCTCCTCGTGCAGCGCGCGCACCGACGCCGCGCCAGCACTCTCGCCCAGCAAGCCACCGAAATAATAGGCATTATCGGCCAGCAACAGCCCACCGGGCCGCAGGTTGGCCGCGGCGAAGCGGCCGTATTCGGCGTAGTTCTCTTTGTCGGCGTCGATGAAAACCGCGTCGAACGGCCCCTCTGCGACCAGCCCCGGCAACACGTCGAGGCCGGCACCTTCGATCACGGTGACGCGATCGGCCACGCCGGCCGCGGCCAGGTTCGCCTGGGCGACCGCCGCGTGCTTCGGCGAGAACTCGACCGTCCACAGGTGCCCGCCCTCGGCCAGTCCACGCGCCAGGTGAATCGCCGAGAAGCCGGCCAAGGTGCCGACCTCGACCACCCGCTTCGCGCCGATGAGACCCATCAACAGCGACAGGAAGCGCCCCTCCGAGGCCCCGACCTGAATCGCCGGCATGCCCTCGACGCCCGGCGCCGCAAACGCGCGCCACAGCCCGCCATCCATCGGCGCGTGCAGCCCGTCGACGAAGGCCAGGATCTGGGCATCGGCATACCGTCGACCGGCGCGAGACCCGTCATCGGCCATCGGGGGCTCCTCTCAGCGCGTCGGCCGCCACTGGGCATCGCGCAGAAAGCTGCCCTGCAGGTACTCGCGCTCGATGACCGCCGCCATCTCCTCGGGGTCGCGATACTCCTCCCACGAGACGCGAATCACCGGCACGGTGCGCGAGATGTCGTGAATGAAGTCCTGATAGGCGCGATGCAGCGCGAGCAGATACTCCATCGAGATGCCCGACTCGACGTCGCGGCTGCGCTGCTGAATGCGCGCCATCGATGAGGCCGGGCTCAGGTCGAGGAAGACGATCACATTGGGCCGGCACATGAAGTTGCTCATGTGGCGGAACAACTGCAGGTACGTGTTGTAGTCGCGCTCATCGAGCAGATCCTGCTCGACCAGGGTGCGCGCAAAGACCGCGTCTTCGTAGATGGTGCGGTCCTGCACCCCGCCGCCGCCGCGCCAGATGATCTCTTGATGCTGCTGAAAGCGCCGGTTCAGCAGGTAGATCTGCGTGGCGAAGGCGTAACGCTTGGCGTCGCGATAGAAGTCGGCCAGGTACTCGTTGTCGTCGACCGGCTCGAAGTAGACCGGCAGCCCCAGGTGTTCGCCGAGCGCCTTGGCCAGCGTCGTCTTGCCGGCCCCGATGAGGCCCGCGATGCCGATGAACAGATCTTGCAACCGTTGAGGCGACACGCTTCCTCCTGCGCCGAGTCGATATGACGCGCATACATACCGGGTTTGCCCGCCGACCGAAACACCCCGGTTTTTCGGTTTCGCTTGAAACCGATTTTCATTACCGACATCTTAGTGGCGTCGCTCGCGGACGATTTGGGGTGGTATTCCAATGATCGTTTGTATATGCGAGGGGGTGAGTGACCGCGACGTGCGCGATGCCGCGCGGCGCGGGGTGCTCGATCTGGCCACGCTCCGACGAAGCTGCGGGGCGGGGGGCGATTGCGGGCGATGCCGCGCCGAGCTGCGGCGGCTTTTGCGCGAAGTGCGCGCCACGGCCCGCGACGATCCGCGCTGACGTCCCCTCGGCGTCGCGGCGTGGCCGGCGTTTCACTGCCTGGAGGCCCCTTGAGCCGCACGCCCGACAAAGCGATCATCAACGTCCTCAACGACATCCTCACCGCCGAGTTGACGGCCATCAACCAGTACTTCCTGCACGCCAAGATGTGCGCCGACTGGGGCTATGGCCGCCTGCACGCGGTGGTGCGGGCCGAGTCGATCGATGAGATGAAGCACGCCGAGGCGCTCATCGAACGCATCCTCTACCTCAAGGGCGTGCCCAACGTGCAGCGGTTGGGCAAGGTGCGCATCGGCGAGACGGTCGAGGAGCAGTTCCGCGCAGACCTCGAGCTGGAGTACGCGGCGGTGCCGCGGCTCAACAAGGCGATCGAGCTTTGCCGCGAGAAGAGCGACAACGCCACCGCCGAGCTGCTCGAAGGCATCCTGGTCAGCGAAGAGGAGCACATCGACTGGCTTGAGACCCAGATCGGGCTCATCGAGCAGGTCGGTGTGCAGAACTATCTGGCGCAGCAGCTCTACGACTGACGGCGAATCCGCGCGCGGAGCTGTTCGAGTCGAGCCCGTCCGGGGCCGTGCAGCCAGGCGCCGCGCCGGGTCAGCGGCCATTCGAACCGACTGACCGCCTCGAACGGCCCGCCGAACCGGCGTTTGAAGTCGGCGATGCCGGCGAGCCGCGCGTCGGAGTGCTCGGGTCGCGCGCCGCCCAGGTCATAGATCGGAACGCCGCGCTCGATCAGCAGCCGCATCGCCTCGACATGGGCCATGACCGCCGCGCCGGGCAGGCCATCGCGCCGCGCCGCGCCGTGCAGGTAATAGCCGCGGTGCCGGTCGTGGGCGACGAGCACGCCGGCCTGCAACGCGCCCTCGTGATGCACGCCGACCGCCACCACCGGCACCGCCGGGGTAGTCAGCAGCGTGCGCAGATAGGCCGCGCCGTGGGGCATCTTCTTGCCGGTGAGCTGGTAGGTCTCATCGAGCAGCGCAAGGAAGGGCTCGAAGTCGAGCCGATGCCGCACCTCGGGGCCGAGCTGTTCAATCTTGCGCCACAGACGTCGATGGTTGGTGCGCATGCCCTTGAGCACGCCGTCGAGCCCGTCGCCCAGTTCGACGAGGTAAGTGCCGAACAGCTCGTGCGCGCTGGCTGGCACCACGGCTTCGACCGCTGCGGTGGCCCACCGGGCCATGTTGAATTTGCAGTCGAGCACGTCGACGCGCTGCGCCCGGGCCAGCCGCGCCAGCGCGGCCAGGGCGACGGCGTGGTCGACCGGCGCGGTCGTCGGCACCGGCTCGCCGAGCAGGGCCCAGCGCCGGTAGACGCCCGGCACGGTGATCTCGCGCAGGGCGAGGCGGGCGAGACAGCGGCCGCCTTCGACCAGCGCCAGCGCGTGCGGCCGCAGCGCGGCGCACAGCGCATCGACCTCGTCCCGGATGGCGCGCGCCTTGTCGCCGTCGATATAGCCGTTCTCCAGGAACCACGCCCGCTCGCGCTCGATGGCATACAGCCCGTGCAGCCGCGCCAGATCGTCGAGGATCGCCCGGTGCTCGACCGGCCCCTCGAAGCCCTTCAGCGCCGTGTGGAAGGCGTCGAGCACCAGCCGCTCGGCGTAGGCGCCGGCCAGGGCGATGGCATGGTTCTGCACCGCGTTGAAGGCATCGAAGGCCGACATGGCACCCAATCGCTTCTGCAATCGCATGCCCAGCGAGTGGGTCAGATCGGCCTGCCGGGCCGCCATGATCTCGGCGTGCCATGCCATGTCGCGCAGGTGCTCGCGATCGGTGCGGCCGGTCACGAACGGGTTGCGATCGAAGGCCGCG
>JAGQJJ010000185.1 GCA_020430675.1 Myxococcales bacterium | reverse complement strand
GACTGCGCGGCGCTGGGGCGGGCCTGCGCGCCGGCCGATCCCGCGGCGCACGCCGACGCCCTTTGCGGCGATTGCCTGCCCGGCCTGCGCGACGAAGGGGCCGGCTGCGCCCCGACGGTCGAGGATTGCGCGGCGCCGGCCGACCTGGCCCTTCCCGACGGGCCGACCATCGCTCAGCGCTGCGCCGACGAGTTGGGTCGGGCCTGCGCCGACGGCAGATGCCTTGATGACTGCCTCGATGGCTTCCGCGACGTGCCTGAACTGGGCCGATGCGAACCCATCCCGACCTGTGCGGACTGCGCCGCCGCGCATCGTGTCTGCGCCCAGGCCGCCGATGGGGCGGAGTGTGGCGCCTGCGCCGAAGGCCGCCGCGAAGACGCGGAGACCGGCGTCTGCGTGGCCGACTGCCCCAACGCCGGCGATGTGCGCCACCCGCTGACCGGCGCTTGTGTGACCCCGTGCGGCGCTGCCATGGACTGCCCAGAAGGCAGCGCGTGCCAGCCGGTCGGCGGCGCGGACTTCTTGCTGTGTGCACCCGACTGCGGGCGGGACCTCTTCAATGGCGTGGACTGCACCCCGTGTCCGCCCTGCGATCGGGCCGAGCTGGGCGAAGATGGGCCGGCCCTCGAACCGACCCGCGACGGGCGTTGCATCTGCGAGACCCGCGAAGGCTTCTACTACACGTTGGCCGGCGAGATCGGCCCGCGCCCGTGCGATGTGGACCATGATGGCTGGCTCACGCGCGGCGCGCGGCTCGCGCTCGAAGCCGACGACCCCGTGGTCCGCGCCCGCGCCCACTGCACGCCGGTCGCCATCGAAGCGGTTGAACTGGTCGACGAGGCCGGCGGCCGCCAGCGCATCGCGCTCGACGCGCCCGTGGTGCTCTATGAATCGGCGCGCAATGATGAGCCCCGGCGCCTGCGCGCCGCGCTGGCCGCCGATGGCATCCCCACCACGTTGCTCGACGACGGCTGGACCGCCGAGCGTCTCAACGCGCTGACGCGCCTGTGCCAGAACACCCGCGCCGACTACGACGACGACGGCGTGTCGGATGTGGACGCCATCTCGGGCCAGGCCCCCGTCGACGCCGACCCGACCCTGCGCGCGCTGGCGCGGTTTGCCCACTTCGGCGAGCTGTATGCCATGCACATCGCCCAGGACGGCGATGCCATGTTGCTGCGCATCACCGAGCGTCCGCGCGCCGACCTGGGCTTCGCGGTGCGCTTCCCCGAGATGGCGCCCGACGCTGCCAACCGTTGGCAGACATGCGGTGTGCGCGGCGATGCCCGCTACGACCCGCGCACGCCGCAGCCCGGCTTCGACTTTGCCGAGGTGCCAGCGGCCGATGGCTTCGCGGGTCTGACCCATCACTCCCTCTTTCGCTGTCTCGCCGTTCGCAGCACCGCGCACGCCGATGCCATCAGCGACGTCGAGCCGCTGACGGCGGCCAATGACTACGCGCTGACCCGGCATGTGGCCGGCGGCTATGCGCCCGTGGTGGCGCGCCCGGAGGTCGGCGAGGCGCTCTGGGGCGTCGCCCGCTACCAGCACAACCGCCCAGGGCTGCAATTGGCCGGCGATTATCGTTTCGGCTGCGTCAACGAATGCGCCGAGTATCGCTCCAATCCGGCGGCGCCCCCGGTGAGCCTCGGCGGGCAGGCCTGCGCGGTGCCGCCCGGCGAGGTCTACCTGGCATGCCGCGCGCTGCCCGATCGCTTCGGGCAGGTGCAATGCGAGGGCGTGCCTTGCAATGGCATCGACGACGACCGGGACGGCGACGCAGACGAATTCGGCGGCCTGCCGGCCAGCCTGGAAGACATCGACCACCTCGACGGGGTCGACCGACTGCCGCCGCGACCCTGCCTGACCGGTGGCATCGGCGTCTGCGCCGCGGGCTCGTTCAGCTGCCGCGAGGCCACGCCGATCTGCGTGCCGCCGGAAGTGTTTGCCGAGGCGGCCTGCAACGCCAACGACGAGGACTGTGACGGCGTGCTCGACGAAGACCCGCTGGGTGGCGCGGGCGTCGATTGGCGGGTCTTCAACGGCCGCGTCGAGGCGCGCGAGGCGGCCGATGGCATCCCGCAGCTGGGCGATGGCTGCCTGCGCGGCGAAGGCATCTGCCAGGTGCCCGGCACGCTGCTCTGCGGCGCCACCCCTGGCAATCGCCCGCCGGGGGCGCCGCAGAACGTCGTCTGCGCCGATCCGCGGCGCGTCGACGCCTGCAACCCGGGCGCGCCGTGCCCTGCCGATGCGCCCGATTGTTATGGCGACTGCCTGCTGCCGCTGGCCGAGAAGCCCGGCCGTCTCGTCGAGGTCTGTGACGGCCTCGACAACGACTGCGACGGCCGCAGCGATGAGGGGCTCACCGCCCCCGCCCTGGCCTGCACCGGTCGCCCGTGCCTCGTCGCCGGGGGCCTCGGCGCCTGCGCCCGCGGCGTCTTCGATTGCGTCGATGGCCGCGATGTCTGCACGTCGATCCTCGGCGCGGACGGCAATGAGGACGACTTGCCGGTGCTCGACGAAGAGTGCAATGGCGTCGATGATGACTGCGATGGCCTCACCGACGAATCGGGGGTCTGCGAGACGAGCCACTTCTTCGGCCTCACCGCCTACCCTCGCCGCTCACCCGACGACGGCGCTGACCTTGACTTCGGCGGCAACGGGCCCGCCGTGGACATCTCGATCGGATTGCGCGCCGAAAATCGCACGGTGTTCATTATGCTCACTGTCGCGATGCAGGAGGTGGATGGAGGCACCAGCGGCCGGCGCTTGGTCTCGGACACCTATGTGGTGCCTGACGACGGCACCGGTGGTACCGTGCGCCTCGCGTTGGGCACCAACTCCAGTATCCGGATTCGATACACTGACCAGGATCACGAGTCGGACGACCTGTATCCGGTCTGGCGCGAACAAGGGCTCCAAGACCCGCAGGCCGATACGCTCAGCCCGCGCAACCACAGCCCTTTGCAGCTCTGGTGCGTGGGGGACACGGGCGGCGATGATATCGGCCCGGACGACGAAGATGGTGACTCTTACTGCGCGGCCAACCTCTACGTCGCGCTCGACCGCGTGCCACCCCGACCGCCGCTCAATCCGGTGAACTGCGGCAACGGGCGATGTGATCCGGGCGAGGCATGCGATGGGGGCGATGTCTGCGGCCAAGGCCCCTGCAACGCAACGTGTACCCGCCGCTGGGGCGACGAGCCGCCCGCGGATGGTGCCATCTGGTGTGATTGACCCACAGGGAACTCAATGCCATGTCTGACAGCCGCGCGCAAGTCCGTTGATCCCGTCGCGGACAAGCGCGATGGGATCAACGGTGCCGGGCACCGCTGTGAGGAGGCATGGATGAGATCGACCGCGATCCTGCCGGCCCTCGCCACGCTCGGCCTCGCGCGGCGGGTGATGTGCTGCTCGGCACGAAGCCGGATGGCCCCGATGTGGGCAGCGAACCCGACGAAGTCCATGGGCTGCCGGCGTTCCGGGTCTCGTCGCAGGCCGAGTACGCTTCGCTGGCCACTGCCTACGCGACGTGGCTGAGTCATCGCAAGACTGAGACGTCGAATGGCATGGGTCGCCGGGCTTCCTGCGGACCGACCTTGCCTCTTGGCGCCGGACACCTGGCAGGCAAGAACGGCCCGGCGGCACCCTGTCGCCGACGTGGCCGGTCAACAGCGGCGCTGCGTCTTTGTCGTTGATCGCGCGCATCTGCCGTGCGTTGACCCCCCATCGAAGAACTGCTTCGCATTTTGCCGACCGGTTGCGCCTGGTGGCAGGGCGTGCCGCCCTCAACCGCCAACCGCTAACCGCGGAGGATGAAATGGACCCGACACCGAGAGACGCCGCCGACGCGCATGCGATCCAGCAGGTCTTGTGGCGCATCGCCCGCGCGCAGGACATGCTCGACACCGAAGGGCTCGTGCGCGAGTTCACCGAAGACTGCCTGTGGATCTCGCATATCCCCGGCATCGACCTGCCGCCATTCGAAGGCCAGCAGGCGCTTTGGGCCCACTTCGAGCGCCAGCACCAGGCACAACGCGCGATGGGGGCGCAGTCGCGGCATACGGTGGCCAACCCGGTCTGCCTGCCGGGGGCACGAGAGACATGCGATGTGCACTCCGTGATCGTGGGGTTCGGCGCCGTGAAGGGGGAGCCCCAGATCGCGTTCATTGGCGCCTATGCGGACGTCTTCGTTCGGACCGAAGCGGGCTGGAAGATCCAGAAACGCGAGTTCACGGCGGACGTGAAGCTCCTGATCTTCCGGCTGCTGGAGGCGCAGGCCCAGGCCGCCGGCCGCTGAAGCGCATCAAACGCTGCCCCCTCGGCTGGCCTCTCGACCTGCGCGTGCCCGCCGCGCTTCCGGTCGAGATGGCGCGAAACTTGCGCCGCATTGGATAGTTGAACCCCTAATGTGATTTATTTTAGGAAGTGAATATGATCGAGTGAGTTGGACGCTGAGCACGCTTGGCGGATCCCAATCGCAGGACGGCACGCGGTGGCAGCGCTTGGGGGGAAATGCCATGGAACCCAACCAACGACATCTTGGGCCCGTCGTGTCGTCGAGCGGCCGCCAGGCGGGCCTCAAGCAAGTCCTGGAGACCGCCCCGGTCGGCATGGCGCTGACGACCGTGGAGGGTGTCTGCGTCCGGGTCAATGAACCGTTTGCAGAGATGCTGGGCCGCACCCCCGAGTCGCTCGTCGGCACGAACCTCGCGACCCTCGCACCGGCGGATGAGACGATCGCCCGGCAGCGGGCCTTCGGGCGCGTCGCGACCGGCGAGGCGCGGTGCTGCCGGCTGGAGCAACGCTTCGTGGATCCGGCCGGCCGCATCGTCCCGGTCGAGCTGCGCATCACAGGCGTGCGCGAGGGCGACGAGCCGCCTGATCTGATGATCGTGTGGGCCACCAACCTCTCGGAGCAGCTCCACGCGGCGCGAAGCCGGCGCGACCTGGAAGGGCAGGTGCGGCAGGCCGAACGCCTCAAGAGCCTTGGGGTCCTGGTGGGCGGCGTGGCGCATGACTTCAACAACCTGCTGACCGGCATCCTGGCCAACGCCGAGCTGCTGCTGGAGGATCTCAACTCCGACTCCGAGCAGCACATCTGCGCCACCGACATCCGCGAGGCCGCCCGCCTCGCCGCAACGCTCACCGAACAGTTGCTGGCCTATGGTGGCAGATCGCGACTGGTCATGGAGCAGGTCGAATTGCGCGCGGTCGTGCAGTCGATGGGCCGGCTCCTGCGCGCGTCGACCCCGCCCGGGGTTGACATTGAGGTGCGCTCGGCTGCCGCGGAGCCCGAAGTGCGCGTCGATGTGCAGCAGACCCAGCAAATGGTGATGAACCTTGTCCTCAACGCGATGACGGCCGTCGCCGACGGGGGCCACATCGTCGTGAGCACCGGCGTCGCCGAACTCACCTCGGACGAGTTGGCCATTTGCCTGCCTGAGAGCCTCCCACCGCGCAGCTATGCCTTCATCGAGGTCAAGGATGACGGCTGTGGCATGGACGCCGCCACCCGAGCCCATATCTTCGAGCCCTTCTTCACCACCGATCGCGGCCGTCAACGCGGCATGGGCCTCTCGGTCCTCCTCGGCATCGTGCGAAGCCATGGCGGCGGGGTTCTCGTAGACAGCGTGCCGGGCCGGGGCAGCACCTTTCGGGTGCTGGTGCCCTGCGAACCCCCCACCCGACCGGTCGACGGCGGCGCTGGCCCGTTGGTGCTGATCGTTGATGACGAGCCGATGGTGCTGCGGACAATGCGCCGCATGGTCAGCCGCCTGGGCTGGCAGGTCGAGACCGTCGCCACGGGCGCGCTCGCGCTCCAGCGCCTGTCGCAGGCCCCGTGTCCGACCCTGTTGCTCTGCGACGTTGTCATGCCCGGCATGAGCGGCCTCGATGTCGCTGTCCAGAGCGCCCGCATCGCGCCGTCGGTTGCGGTGGTGCTGATGAGCGGCCACACCGAGCACGACCTGTTCGATCAGGTCACCGTACCCGCCAACGTGCGCGGCTTTCTGCGCAAACCCGTGCGCTCGACCCAGGTGGACACCATGCTCAAGAGCGCCATGCGTTCCCAAATGGCCGCCCGCGGGATCAGGTCGTCGCGGTAGCCGCCGCCGAACCTGTCTTGCAGCAACGAACATTCGCGTGCCGTTGCCATGGTCGGCGCCGAGAGTTCGCCTGCGTGAACCATTGGGGCGGTGCCGGTTGAACAGGTCGAGGGCGGCCTCGCGCTCGCATCGGCCCGACGCCGCGGTCACGGTGAAGCCGACGACGAGCTGCCGGCCAACCGCCAGACCATCAGGCTCGAACCGCGCCGCCAGGCCCCGGCGCGAACCGTCCCGACCCGCGTCATCGCGAGTCATGGCAAGTCATCGATGGTGCGGCGGTCGCATGGCACCTTGGAATCGTTCCGAGCGATCGGAAATCGCCGCCGAGCCAACCTCGGCAATCGCACCTGACATGCCAGTATCGACTGGCAGCCTGCCACCGGAGACCGTCTGACACCCCCGTCAAGAAGACCTGGACCACCACCAGCGGCTGGGAGAAGTCGAAGCAGAGGTCCTTCGAGACGACCATCGGCTTCACCATCTCGGGCGGCTCCGCGTTGCTCGGCGCCTCGTTCGAGTCATCCTTCTCGTTCACCGCTGGCAGCTCGAGCACCGACACCCACTCGGGCCTGGTGCGCACGGGCCGCACCCGAGCGCATCAATCATCGGGCGGGCTCTCGCAGTCGAAGCGCCCGAACCGCAGATGCGTTCCGACGTCATCCTTCCACGCCGCCACGAAGCGATCGCCGAGCCACTCGATGGCGATCGAGTACGCGGTGGTGCAGTGGTTGTTGTTGATCTGGCATGAGTGGCGACCGATGGCGACATCGGACCCCTGTGATTGGCCGTCGGCCGCCACACCGCGAAACCGCACGTCGCGGCGTGTTGTGGCCCGCAGTGTGCCCCAGCGCCCCGGTGCCCAGGTCAGGGCGAGGCGCTCCGCGGTCGTGTCGTCGAAGGTCCGGTCGCCGGTGAGCTGAGATCCCTGGCCGTCGATCAGGACCAGGGCAGTATGATTCGGGCCCCAACCGTCCCTTCCCGCCAGCATGCCCACTGCACCGGGCGCGTTGGCCACCGACCAACCGCCGCTCGCCGCCCAGATGGTCGCCTGCGCCGCACCAACGATCAGAGGGGCCACCTCGATGCGCTGGAACCCCCCGTTGTAGAAGACGATCACCCCGTCTTGCAGCACGCCAAGGCCACGAAGCCAGCCCATATGCGCCG
>JAGQJJ010000184.1 GCA_020430675.1 Myxococcales bacterium | reverse complement strand
CCGCATGACCGCTTCGACCTGCGCGTCGGCGCCGCGCTGCTGCTGGTTGGATTGGCGCCGCTCGCCGGCCTGCGCCCGCTGGCCGCCGCCGCCGAGCACGTCGCCGCCCGCAGCAGCGCTCGCGGCCTGCCGGTCGACGACGCCCGCGGCTGGCGGCGGCTCTGGTGGTTGGAGCACCCGGCCCCGCCGGCCGAGGCGCCCGACGCCGGTGTGGATTGACACGGTCCGGCCGGTCGACGATGGTCCGACTCGGTCAGACCCCCCGGAGGCCTACATGAAGTTCTGGAGCGACAGCTTCGCCAACGGCGCGCCCATCCCCGCGAAGTACGCGGTCGGCAGGCCCGACGCCAAGACCCACGTCACGTTCGCCGACAACCGGAACCCGCACTTCGCCTGGACCGATCTGCCCGCCGGCACGAAGTCGCTGGCGCTCATCTGCCATGATCCCGACGTGCCCAGCGTGGGCGACGCGGTCAATCAAGAGGGCAAGACGGTGCCCATCGACCTGCCGCGGGTCGACTTCTTCCACTGGGTGCTGGTCGACCTGCACCCGGCGGCGACCGGGCTGGCTGAAGGCGCGCTCTCGCAGGGCGTGACCGCTGGCGGAAAGCCCGGCCCGGCGGCGCCGCTGGGCGCGCGACATGGCCGCAACGACTACACGGGCTGGTTTGCCGGCGACGCCAAGATGGGCGGCGACTGGTACGGCTACGACGGCCCGTGCCCGCCGTGGAACGATGCGCGCCTGCATCATTACCTGTTCACGCTTTACGCCCTCGATGTCGAGCGGCTGCCCCTCGAAGGCACGCTCGACGGCGCCGACGTGCGCGCCGCGCTGTCCGGCCATGTGCTCGGGCAGGCCACGTGGACCGGGACCTACACCCTCAACCCGAGCGTCAAGGCCGGCGGGTGACGCCCGCTGCGTCCCCACCGCTGGCGCTGGTCAAGCGGCCGCGCATCCGGCTCGTTGAACCCGACGCGCAGGTCGCCGACCGCCTCGCCGCGCAGCTCGGCGAGCTGGGGTATGTCGTCGAGCGCTGGGCCACGGCGGCGCCCGCGCTGGCCGGGCTGGAGGCCGCGACGCTCGACGCGGTGCTGACCGACCTCGACCTGCCGGGCGAGGCGGGGCTTGAGATGTGCCGCGAGGTGCTGCGCCGCCGACCTGACCTGCCGGTGCTGGTGATGACCGGCGCCGGCTCGCTCGACAGCGCCATCGCCGCGCTGCGGGCGGGGGCTTACGATTACCTGCAGAAGCCGGTCAGCCGCGACGTGCTCGACGCCGCGCTGGCCCGCGCCACCGAGCATCGCCGCCTGCGCGCCGAGCTGGCCCGCCTGCGCCGCCAACTGCCCGGCCCGGCGGGCTTTCTCGGCCTCTTGGCCATCGGCCGCGGCATGCAGCGCGTCGGCACGCTGATCGACCGCGTCGCGCCGTCGAGCGCTTCGATCCTGATCCGCGGCGAGAGCGGCACCGGCAAGGAGCTGGTCGCCCGCGCCCTGCACCTGCGCAGCCGCCGCGCCGATGGCCCGTTTGTCGCCGTCAACTGCGCCGCGGTGCCCGAGCAATTGCTCGAGAGCGAGCTGTTCGGCCACCAGAAGGGCGCCTTCACCGGCGCCGACCACCACCGCGTGGGCCTGTTTCGCGAGGCCAGCGGCGGCACGTTGTTCCTCGATGAGATCGGCGAGATGTCGCCCGCGCTGCAACCGAAGCTGCTGCGCGTGCTACAGGAGCGCGAGGTGCGCCCGGTCGGGAGCGCGCAGTCGCGGCGCATCGACGTGCGCGTCGTCGCCGCGACGCATCAGGACATCGCCGCCGCGGTGCAGGCGGGCCGCTTTCGCTCCGACCTGTACTTCCGACTCAACGTGATCGCCATCGACGTGCCGCCGCTGCGGGAACGCGGCGACGACATCGCGCTGCTCGCCGAGCACTTCCTCGCCGAGTGCGCCGCGCGCGACGAACGCCCGGCGCTGCGCTTCTCACCCGCGGCGCTGACCGCGCTCTTGCTCTATCGCTGGCCGGGCAACGTGCGCGAGCTGCGCAACGCCGTCGAGCACGCGGTGGCCATGACCCAAGGCGATGAGATCGGCGTCGCCGAGCTGCCCGATGTGGTCGCCGGCGAGGCGGCCGAGGGCGACGCCGAGGCGCTGCCCGCGGGGCTGCTCAGCCTGTTCGAAGTCGAAAAGCGCCATATTCTGCGGGTCTACGACGCGGTCGGGCAGAACAAGAGCGAAGCGGCCCGCATCCTCGGCGTCGACCGCAAGACGCTGCACACGCGCCTCACGCGGTACGGGCGGCGCTAACGCGGCGTCAGCATGCTCCACGGGAAGTCGCTGCACCCGCCGGTCGCAGGGTCGGTCGAATCGGCCATCGCCGCGCGCGCGGTCGCCGCGTCGGGCGCGTCGTAGGCGCTCTGGCAGAACCAGAGCTGACCGCCGACCTCGGCCCAGTCGAAGCGGCTCCAGGCGCCCGGGTTGAACGGGTTGGCATCGGTGTTGCGCGCCACCGCAAAGCCGGCGGCGTCGTCGACCTCGGTGAAGATGAACACGCTGGCCATGTCGCCTTCGCCCTGCACCCAGGTCAGCGCGTCGATGGTCTGGGCGCCGAAGCCGTCATCGTAGGCGCCGACGATCGAAGGTGGGGTCGCCGGGCGCAGCGCGCTCCACTGAAAGCCGCCGCAGCCCGCGGTGGCCGGCGCGCTGGCGTCGGCCGAGGCGGCGCGCGCGTCGGCTTCGGTGGCCGCGTCGTAGGCCGACTGGCAATACCAGAGCTGCCCGTCGGCAAACGTCCAGTCGAAGCGGCTCCACAGCTCGGGGTTGAACGGATCGGCCGCGCCGTTCTGGCCCACCGCGAAGTGGTTGGCGTTGTCGACGTAAGTGAAGGTCGCCACCGAGGGCATGTCGGCGCCCTGCTGCCAGGCGTCGGGGCGGACGTCGTGCGGGGTGTCGAAGCCGTCGACATACGCGCCGCGCACGTCGATCGGAGCCACCGGGCCCGCGCCGCCTTCGCCGCCTTGCCCGCCTTCGCCGCCCTGCCCGCCTTCGCCGCCCTGCCCGCCTTCGCCGCCCTGCCCGCCTTCGCCGCCGGCGCCCATATCGACCGCGATCGCGCCACCGTCGTCATCGTCATCGCAGCCCAAGAGCGCCACCGCCGCGAGCGCTGCGGGCAGAATCCATCCAGCCATCCGCATATGCCACCTCCGGCGGACGGGCGTAACACGCGGCCAAAAACCTCGACAACCCGCTTGAACGAAAAGCATCGCGAAGACTATGCAAGCCGGGTGCGACCTTCCTCTCCCGGCCTTCTGCTGCTGGCGCTCTGTCTGGCCGGCTGCGCCCGAAGCCCGTCCGAGCCGCCCGCGCCCGCCCCGGCGGCGTTGTCGGTGGTCGACGACGCCGGCCGCACCGTGCGGCTGCCCGCCCCGGCCCGCCGCGTGCTTTCCCTCTCGCCCTCGACCACCGAGCTGGTCTTTGCCGTCGGCGCCGGCGACCTGCTCGTCGGACGCACCGTGCACTGCGACCACCCGCCCGCCGCCGCGGCCGTGCCCGCGGTGGGCAGCCTCTTCCCGCCCGATTACGAGCGCATCCTGGCCACGCGCCCCGACCTGGTGCTCATGCTCGACGGCAGCCTCGACGTGCGCCAACGCCTCGAAGCGCGCGGCTTGACCACCTTCGTGCTGCAACCGCCCACGGTCGAGGCGGTGGCGAAGGCGCTGCGCACCGTCGGCGCGCTGGTCGGTCGCAGTGCGCCGGCCGAGGCCGCGGCGAAACGCTTCAAGACCGCGCTGGCCGCCGTGCACCTGCCCGCCGGGCCCGGCCCGCGGGTCTACTACGAGATCGCCAGCCAGCCGATGGTCGCCGCCGGGCCCAAGGGTTTTGTCGGCGACGCCCTGCGCCGCGCCGGCGCCCGTGACGCGCTGGGCATCGACGCCGAGTGGCCGCAGGTCACCGCCGAGCAGGTCATCGGCGCCGATCCCGAGGTGATCATCACCACCAGCGCCGAGGCCCGCGACGCCATCCTGCGCGGCGACCGGCCCGGATTTTCGGCGATCACCGCGGTGCGCACCCGGCGCGTCTACGCCGTGCCCAACGCCGACTGGCTCTCGCGCTTCGGCCCGCGCGTGGTCGACGGCGTGACGTGGTTGGCCAAGGTGCTGCCCCAAGGCGCCGCGCCATGATGCGCGGTCCGTGGGCGCTGGTCGGCGCCATTGCCCTGCTGCTGATCGCGATGGCCGCCGGCGCGGCGATCGGCAGCGTCGACGTGCCGCTCGCTGACGTGCTGACCGTGATCTTCGGGGGCCCGCAAGCGGGCACCGACGCCACCACCGCCGCGATCGTCTGGTCGGTGCGCCTGCCCCGCCTCTGCCTCGGCGCCCTGGTCGGCGCCTCGCTCTCGGCGAGCGGCGCCGCGCTTCAAGGCCTGTTCCGCAACCCGCTCGCCGATCCCTACGTGCTGGGCATCGCCGCCGGCGGCGCGCTGGGCGCGGCGGCCACGCTGCTGCTGGCCCTGCGCGGTCAAGCGGCGGTCGGCGCGGCCCCGATCGGCGCATTTGCCGGCGCCGCATTGGCCGCGGCGACGGTCTGGTCATTGGCCCGCGTCGCCGATCAGCTCCCCCTCGCCGGCGTGCTGCTCGCCGGCGTGGCCGTCGGCCTGACCTGCTCGGCCGGCGTCTCGCTGGTGCTGGTGCTGGCCGAGACCCACGCCGGCGACATCCTGCGCTGGCTGCTCGGCGACCTGGGCGGGCGCGGCTTCACCGAGGTCGGGCTGGTCGCGCTGTTTGCCGTGCCCGGCCTGGCGACGTTGCAGCTCACCGCCCGCGCCCTCGACGCGCTGCAGCTCGGCGAAGACGCCGCCCGCGGGCTCGGCGTCGACGCCCGGCGCACCAAGCTGCTGGTGCTCGGCGCCTCGGCCCTGCTCGTCGCCGGCGCGGTGGCCTTCTGCGGACTCATCGGCTTTGTCGGCCTCATCGTGCCCCACGCGGTCCGCTTTTTTGTCGGCCCCGGCCACCGCTGGCTGATCCCGGTCGCGGCGGTCGCCGGCGCCGCGACCCTGGTCGCCGCCGACCTGGGCGCCCGGGTGGCCATGCCCGACCGCGCCTTGCCCGTGGGCGTCATCACCGGCTGCCTGGGCGGCCCGTTCTTCTTGTGGCTGCTGCGGCACCGAGGGCTCTCATGATCGCCGTCACCGGCCTCGTGGCCCCGCACGGCCTGACCGCGCCCCTCGACCTGCAGGTGCAGGAAGGCGAGCTGGTCGCGCTGGTCGGGCCCAACGGCGCCGGCAAGTCGACGCTGCTGCGCTGCCTCGCCGGCCTGCTGCGACCCACCGCCGGCCAGGTGGCGCTCGATGGCCTCGACCCGGCGCGCGCGCCCCGCCGCCAGATCGCCCGCCGCGTCGCCCTGCTGCCCCAGACCGAGCCCCGACCCGCCGGCCTGACCGTCACCGCCGCGGTCGCTTTGGGCCGCTTCGCCTGGCAGGGCCCCCTGAGCGCGCCCGACGACGCCGACCGGGCCGCCATCGCCACCGCGCTCGTCGCAACCGGCCTCGACGCGCTGGCCGACCGGCCGGTCGAGCGGCTCAGCGGCGGCGAGTATCAGCGCGTGCGCATCGCCCGCGCCCTGGCCCAGTGCACGCCTGCGCTGCTGCTCGACGAGCCCGCCGCCCACCTCGACCTGGGCCATGGCGCGGCCCTGCTCTCGTTGCTGCAGCGCCTGAACATCAAGGGCCGCCTGACCGTGGTGGTGGCGTTGCACGACCTGAACCTGGCCGCCCTGTACTGCCCGCGTGTGCTGCTCTTGCACCGCGGCGCCGCCGTGCTCGACGGCCCGCCCGCCGAGGTGCTGACCGCGGCGCGGCTGACCGAGATCTACGGCGCGCCGGTGCAGGTCATCGCGCACCCTGCGCACGGCTGCCCGCAGGTGCTCGGCCTGCGCACCGAGGAGGCCTCATGAGGCGCATCCTGCTCGCCCTGGCCCTGCTCGGCTGCGGCACCGACGAGGCGCCCGCCCCGACGCCGACGCTCTTCGATCGCCCCCAGGCGCTGGTTTTTGTCGGCGACGCCCTGGTGGTGGCCAATACGGGCTACGGCGCCGATGGCTGGCGGCCCGGTGCGTTGACGGTGATCGACGCCACCACCGGCGCCCTGCAAAACCGCATCCCGACCACCGGCCTCAACCCGCAGCGCCTCGTCGTGCAAGGCGATCGCCTGTACGCCGTGTGCACCGGCGCGCTCGACTTCACCGACTTCGACCACCCGCGTGCCGCCTCGCCCGGCGGCATCGACGTCGTGCCGCTCAGAGCCCTGGCCGACGCGGCGGGCCCCGGCGACCACCTCGCGCTGCCGCTCGACCCGGCGGCGCCGATCGATCTGGCCTTTCACGGCGACCGCGCGCTGGTCACCTCGGGCCTGACCGATGCCGTCTGGCCCTTTGAGACCGACCCGCTGGCCTGGAAGGGCGACCCGGCGGCGCCGACGCGCCTCGGCCCCGCCCCGCGCCTCGCGCTCGGCGCCGTCGCCGCCTGGCGCGAGGGCTTTGCGGTCGTCGACTTCAACACCGACCGCCTCTACCTGCTCGACGCCGAGGGCGCGCCCACCGGCTGCGCCGTCGAAGTGGGCGAGGTGCCGGGCGAGGTCGAAGGCGCGCAGGCCCCGGTGGTCGACGGCGATGACCTGTACGTGCTGCTGGTGCACGCCGGCCGCGTCCGCCACGTGAACCTCGCCGATCTGGCCGATGACTGCGCCGCGCCCGTCGACACCGTGGTCGACGGCCTGGGCCTCGTGCCCAACGACCTGCACGTGCGCGGCGACCGCCTCTACGTCGTGCACTCGGGCGACAACAACGTCATCGCCTACGACCGCGACCGCGGCACCGAGGTCGCCCGCTATGTGCTGCAAAGCGGCAGCAACCCCTGGCACGCCGCGTTCGACGCCGCCGGACGGCGCATGGCGGTCACCGCCTGGGCCACGCACGCGGTGCATGTCTTCGACGTGCAGAGCACCGAACCGCTCGCGGTCTTCGGCGCCACCCAGACGCCCGCCCCGGCGCCCGCCCGACCGCTCAGCCGTCGCGGCGCCGCCGCATTTGCCGACACCGTGATCGACGCCCCCGGCGCGCACGAGGGCCCGTTTGGCGATCCGGCCCGCGCCGCCAACGGCGCCCGTGGCGCCGGCGATCACGCTGGCGGCCTCGACGTCTACCGCCTCGGCCTCACCGGCGACGAAGCCACCCTCACGCTGCGTTGGTCCGACCGCCGCGTCGTTGATGGCCCGGGCGCGGATCTGGTGGGCT
>JAGQJJ010000183.1 GCA_020430675.1 Myxococcales bacterium | reverse complement strand
GGCCGGTTGGGCGTCGGCGGGCTGCGCGTCGGCCACGCGGGCATCGGCCGGGCGCGCGTCGCGGCGCAGCAGATCGGTCGCTTCGGCGTCGTCGGCGGTGGCGCCGGAGTCATCACAACCCAGCAAGAGAAGTACGACAAGGCATCCACGCCGCATGGCATCGCTCCTGTTCATCGCCCGCCGCACGGCATGCTGTGCCGAGCATCCAGGCCCGTATTCTTGAGCCCGTCAGGCCCCGCGCCGTGTCGGCGTCGCCCGCGCAAACCGACCGCCCGGCGCGCCGCGCAGCCAGCCGTCCAGTTCGAGCAGCGTCGCCAGCTCGGCGGCCTCGGTGGCCGGCAGCGAAGCCTCGGCGGCGAGCGCGTCGAGCGGCCGGGGCTCAACGCCGGCCGCCCGCCACAGCGCGAGGCCAAACGGCGGCGTGGCTGGTCCCGCGACGCGCGGCGGCGCTTCATGGGCCCACGCCGCTTCGTGAAGCAACAGGCGCGCGCCTTCGCCGACCAGCGCGTGCGCGCCCTGATGCAGCGGGCTGTCCATCGGACCGGGCACGACATAGACCGGGCGGCTCGACGCCAGCGCGGCCCGCGCGGTCTGAAGCGCCCCGCTGCGCGCGCTGGCCTGCACCACGATCACGACGTCGGCGAGGCCGGCGATCCAGGGGTTGCGGCGCGGGAAGGTCCATTTGTCGGCCGTCTGCCCGCAGGCGAAGGGCGTCACCACCGCGCCTGCGCGCGCCGCGTCGGCAAACAGGCCGCGATGGGCCGCGGGCGAGGCGCGGTCGAGGCCGCTGCCGAGCACGACCACGGTGCGCCCGCCGGCGTCGAGGGCGGCGCGATGGGCCGCGTGGTCGATGCCAAAGGCGCCCCCGCTGACCACGGTGCGCCCGCGCTCGACGGCGGCGCGCGCGATGCGGCCGGCCAGCTCGCAACCATACGGATCGGCGCCGCGCGCGCCGACGATGGCGACCCCGGCCGCCACTGGCCACTCGCCCACGCCCCGCAGCACGCCCGCGGGCAGGCCAGCCGGCCAGTCTGCGTCGATCGGCGTGGCAAACCAGGCGTCCAGATGCCGCAGCGCGGCGCGCTCGGCGGCGAAGCGGGCAGCAAACGCGGCGTCGCCCTGCGCCTTGCGCCAGGCATGGGCCGCGCGCGTCGCGAGCCCTGGTGGGTCGGCGACGTTCGCCGGATTGGCCAACAGCGCGGTGATGAGGGTCTCGGCGCCGACGCCTGGGGCCAGCGTCGCGGCGAGCAGCCGCTCGCGCGCGTCCAGCGAAGCCAGAAAGTCGGTCAAGGGGCGGGCGCGGTCAGTAATGCCGCTGCATGATGACCCGGTCGCCGCGGCGGATTTCGAGCGCCGAACGGGTGACGATGGCGGTGGCTGTGCGGTCGCGGGCGGCGACGACCATCGCTTCGCCGATCTGCTCCCACGGCAAGCGCTGGTCGACGCTGCGCTCCAGGTCGAGCCGGCCGTCGCCGCGGCGCATCACGAAGAAACGATTGCCGATCTGCACGCCGTCCTTGGCGCCCTTGTCGAGAAAGACGGTGTCGAACTGGCCCAGCTCGCGGGCAGGGGGCAGGGCGTCGACCACGGTGCCCTTGAGGTCGAGCAGGTTCTGCCGCGGGTTGACCACCGCGTACTGGTCGATCTCCTTGGTGATGGGGTTGCCGCGCTCGATCTCGGTGAACGACGAGACGATGCGTGCCCGGGCGACGTACTTGTCGACCGTTTCGACCTCGACCATGCCGGTGACCCGGATTTTCTGGCCGATATAAGCGCCCGTCTCGGGGTGCGTGACGTCGTGCTCGACGCGATAGACGGTGAAGCGATCGCCCACCCGCACTTCGTCGAGGTTCTTCATCTCGAGGTAGACGAGGTCATCGAGGGCCAGATAACGCCGCGCGAGGGGCGAGTAGGCGACGTTGCCGGCCTTCTCGATCTCGTCCTCGACGATGAAGCCTTCGTTGAGGGTGATCTGCCGGGCGTTCTCCGAGCCGATCGTATAGTTGAACGGCTGCACCACCACGCCATCGGCGTCGACCACCTCACCCGCGCCGCGGCGCAGGCGCAGGATGTCGCCGGGGTAGATCCAGTGCGGGTTGGTGATATGCGGGTTGAGCGCCCAGACGGTGGGCCAGACCCACGGCTCGCTGAAGTAATACTCGCAGATGTCCCAGAGCGTATCGCCCTTCTCGACGAGATACTCCTCGGGCACCTCGGCCTTCTTGTCGCCGGTGACCGCGATCGACTGCGCCGAGGCCGAGCCCGCCAGTAGAAGCGCACCGGGCAGCGCCGCAAGCAGCGCGACGAGCCGCCAAAGCCGATTCCGCGAGGCCATCGTCTCCTCCCTGTCGACCGAAGCCTAACCCCGGTCGGTCGAGCGGTCGAGCTTACGTCCGACCGTCGCGCTTACATTCGGCCCGTCGAGCGATCCAGCTCGGCCCCTGCCTGCCGCGCCGCGGCCGTCTCGGGGTACATCGCGCGCAGCCGCGCCAGCGTCTCGCGCCCCTCGGACGGGCGGCCGAGCTTGTCGAGCGTCAGGCCGATCATCAAGAGCGCGTCGGGCACCTGATTGCCGGTCGGGTAGCGTTCGAGCACCTTGCGGAACGTGGCCAGCGCCGCCGGATACTCGGCGCGGTCATAGCGGCAGCGGCCCAGCCAGAACAGCGCGTTGTCGGCGTAGCCGTGGCTGGGCCAGGTCTCGACGAAGCGCTCGAAGCCGCGCACGGCCGCGGTCAGGTCGCCGGCGCGGAAACGCCCCTGGGCCGCCTTGAACGCGCCGATCGGGTCGTCGCCTTCGGGGCCGCCCACGCCAGGAGGCGCAGCGGCGTCGAAGCTGGGCTGGGCGGCGAGCGGCATCACGCCGATATTGCCGGCCCCCGCGGCGTTGGCGGGCGGCGCCACCGGGCCACGGCGCCGGCCGGGGCGCGGCGAGGGCTCGAAGCCACCGCGACCGAGGGCGTCGAGGTCGGCCTGGGTGATCGTGGACGGTTCGCGGGTATCGACAGGCTCGGCGGGCTCGGCATCAACCTCGCGCGGCATCGCCGCCGCCGAGGGCTGCTCGGGTCGCAGCCGAACCACCGGCAGCCCGGTGGGCACCGGCGCCGGGTGGTGCAGCGCCTGGCCTTCGAGGCGGTCTTCGACCAGCGCCAGGCGGTCGGCCAGCGCCTCGGCCCGCTGCTGTTGTGCTTCATGGGCGTCGCGCAGGGCGCGCAGGTCGGCCTGCATCTCTTCCAGGCGGCTGTCGAGCTGCTGCATCTGGCCCCCACCGCAGCCGCCGAGCAGCGCGCCACACAGGGCAACCGCCACGGCCATCCAGGCGATGCGGGGCGTGCGCGGCGGCGGCGAAGAGAGGTGGTTCAAGGGCGGCCTGTGCTGCGAGATGGACTCGCGGCGATTTTCGACCGCGCTCGCTGGGTTGTCAACGGTGAGGTGGGCCAAAAGGCGACTTGTATGGCCAGTGTGGGTGCGATTCTGCGCCGACCGCACCACGACGCGCCTCACTGGCGCTCGGGCATCAGGCATTCCTCGGGCTCGCAGTCCAAACCGCGGCACCCGCTGAAGCACCCGGGGAAGGCCAGCTCTTCGCCGATCATGCCGCTCCAGACGCCGTCGACGAGGCGGTCGACCACCAGGTCGCCGTCATCGTCCACCGGCTCGACGCTGCCGCTGATGGTGAAGGCGTCTGAGGCGAACTCCAGCCGGCCGAGCTGCTCGTAGATGACCTGGCTGAGCCCTTCGACCAGGATGAACTGGCAATTGCCCTCGCCGATCACGCGGTCGATGTCTTCGCAGGGCAGGATGGCCTCGAGCACTTCGTCGATGCCCACCGGCCCCGGTTCGCCGAGGATGGCGGGAATGATCCACATCTCAGCCAGCCCGAGCAGAATCGAGGCGTAGCGCACGGTGTAGGTGTGCTCGGGGATGTACAGCCGCGCGCCGACGAGCTGGCCGTCGAAGTTGCCGTAGATCGGCCGCGGCCGCGAGCCCATGCCGGCCTCGTTGTGCAGCTCGCCGATGGTGAACTCCTGCACGCAATCGGTGCCCGGCGGGCACCCGTTGCGCCAGCGGAAGCGGAACTTCTGCCAGCGGCTCTCGTTCTCGCGAATCCAGCCCTCTTCATCGACGCCGCTGTCGAAGAACTCCATCTCGCCGACCACGGTCATGTCGGTGAGGATGGTCAGCACGTCGCTGATGCCGCGCAGCACCGCGAGCACCTGTGGGGCCTGCTCGGCAAGCACGCCGTCGATGACGCGGTCGATCAGCGCGCCGGCGATGGGCTCGACGATGTCGCAGATGCCCGGGTCGATGCCGGTGAAGTCGCAGAACAACGAGATGATCGCCCGGCCCCGCTCGCCATCATCGCTGCCGAGGATGCGCAGGATGTCGAGGATGTCGGCGACGGTGTTGAGGGTGTCGTTGTCGCTGCTGCGCAGCATGTCGGTCAGATCGAAGCGGTGCACCACCCGGAAGCGGCCCTTGAACTCGAGCGGCAGGTCTTCGAGCGGCACATCGACGCTGGTGGTACGCCCGCCGACGATGGGCACCGCTTCGGCGCAGCCGAACGCGACCGTGTTCTGGCGCAGGTTGTAGGCCACCGCGGCGACGGTGAAGCGCTGCCCGTCTTCCAGGTCGCGGATGTTGACCAGGTTGTCGACCGAGTCGAAGGGGTTGCGCGGGACCGAGAGGTAGGCCCCGAAGATGTTGGTCGGCTCTTGCGCGATCTGGCCGCAGTTCTGGTTGTCGAAGAGGAAGACCTCGGCCTCATCCAGCTCGCGGAAGGTGTACCGGCTGCGCTCGGGCTCGTAGACGATGCGCACGTTGAGCGCGCCTACGCCCTCGCGGCCGACGGTGACGCTGAAGCGCACCGGCTCGGCGCCCGGCGCGCTGGCCTCGACCTGGAACCACGACTCTTCATCGTTGCTGATGCGCACCTCGGCGGTGGCGACGCCCTGCTCGTCGGTCTGGCTGCCGGCGCTGCGCAGCACGCTGCCGGCGACGCCGCCCGGCGACTCGGCGCCGTTTTCGTCGTACAGCTTGAAGGTGACCCGCGCGTTGGCGACCGGGATGTAGGGCGAGCCCTCGGCCTCGGCGGCCGAGTAGATGACCTGAAGTTCGAGGGTGCTGCCGAGCAGCACGAAGTGGTCGCGGTCGCCGATGATCGCCAGATTGCGCAGCTCGCCGGGCCGCGGCTCGTCGGGCGTCATCATCGGATCGCCCATATCGGTTTGCGGGATGATGAACGGCGGCCGGCCGCTGTCGCGGGGCAGCATGTCGGGGTCGCCGTCGCCGCTGCCGGCGGCGTCAGCGCAGGCGAGCAGCAGGAGCGGAGCGCAGAGCGTCAGGGCGGAGCGAAGGCGCAGCATCCAGCGGATCTCCCGAGGTGAGGATGGCCCCTGGATTCTCGGGAAACGCGCCGGCAGGGTCAAAACATATCGCGCGACGCGCACTTGGCACCGGCGAGGGCGATGGGCGCGTGGGCGCGCTCAGTCGGCGGCGATGGCCAGTCGGTCGAGCACGCGGCCGGTGCGCGCGAGCACGTCGTGCGTCTGCTCGACGGTGCCGACCGAGTAGCGCACGAAGCCGCCCAGGTGGCCCATCTGCGAGCGGTCGCGCACGTAGACGCCCTCTTCGGTCAACAGGCGCACGACCCAGGGCGCCTGATCGAAGCGCACCATCACGAAGTTGGCCGGCGTGCTGCGGAACTCAAGGCCGCGAGCGTCGAACCACTCGGCCATCAACGCCTTGCTGGCGTCGACCTCTTCGACGTACCAGCGCAGCCAGGTCTGGTCTTCGAGCGCCGCCATCGCCGCGACCTGAGCCAGCACGTTGACGCTCTTCGGGTTGAAGACGCGCTGCAGGTTGGCCACCACCTCTTCGTGCGCCAGCGCGTAGCCGATGCGCAGGCCGGCCATGCCGTAGGCCTTCGAGAAGGTGCGGGTCACGATCAGGTTGGAGTACTCATGCAGCAGCCCGATCGCTGAGGTCCCAGCGAATTCGGAGTACGCTTCATCCACAATGACCAGCGTCTCGGGCGAGGCGGCCAGCAGTGAGGCGATCTCTTCGGGCGTGTAGAGCACGCCGGTGGGGTTGTTCGGGTTGACCAGATAAAGCAGCCGCGGGCGCAGGCGCAAAAGCTCGGCGCGCAGGCCTTCGGGATCGGCGCAGAACGGGTCTTCGGCGTAGTGGTGCACGAGGTGCGCGCCGCGCGTCTGGGCGAAGACCAGGAAGTGCTGGTAGGTCGGCGACGCGAGCAGCACCGCGTCGGTCGGGTCGAGGTAGGTGGTGCAGATCGTCGAGAGCGCGTCATCGCTGCCGTTGGTGACCAGCAACCGGTCGGGCGCGACGCCGTGGAAGGCGGCGAGGCGCTCGATGAGGTTGGTGCTGTTGAGCACCGGATACCAGTTGAGGTGATGGGCGTTCTGCAGGAAGGCGGTGATGGCCTCGATGACCCGCGGCGAAGGCGGCACCGTGGCTTCGTTCCAATCGAGCTTGTGCGGTACCTGTTCGGGGCGAGCGTGGATGAGCTCAAGCGATGAGACGGCCTGGTAGGGGCGCACCGCGCGCACCGGGGTGGCGATGGGGATGGAGGTGCTGCCCGGAGGCGGGGGCGGGGTGGCGACGCGCAGGCGGCTCTTGGGCATGACTGACATCCTCGTACACCAGCAGGGGCCGGCCTATACACCAGCCCACGGCCGATTGGAACACACCGTCGCGGCGCACTTGGCAACCGGACGGCTCACCGGTACCGTGGAGGCGCGTCGACGCATGGCGTCGGCGCAAGGCAATCGACGTGCCACGACCTTGGAGCCCCGTTTGGCCCCTCCCGACTCGCATTTCCCCTTTCGACTTGAGCTGCGCATCGGCGGACTTCCCGACGCCGTGCTGACCGAGTCGATCGGCCCCGATGACTTGTACCTGCGCGCGGACCCCACCGAAGAAGCGCATCAGATGATCACCTTCGACGTGATCGACCCCGACGGTGGCCGGCTGACGCTGCACGGCGTGGTGGCCCGACCCGAGAGCGGGCACCGCGGCCTGCACGTGTCGCTGTTGGGCAACGATCCACCCGAGCTGGCCCGCTGGCGCAAGCTGGTGGCCCGGGCGCGGCGTTGGGCCGACGAGGGCCGCACGTTTGGCCTGCGCCCCTCGGGCCGACCGCTGCCCTCGCGACCGCCGACGCCGACCGGACCGCTGCCGATGATGCCCGGGCCTACGCCGCCCGTGGAGGACGCGCCGCCGGTAAGCACCCCGGGCGGCGGGTCGTCGACGCGGGCGCATGCCCGACGGTCGGCCCACCTGCG
>JAGQJJ010000182.1:1958-7302 GCA_020430675.1 Myxococcales bacterium | reverse complement strand
GGGCGATGAGGCGCGGGCCAACGAACTGCTCGACCGCGCGGTGCAGACCGCGCGCGAGGCGGGCATCCGTCGCCTCGACATCACCGCCATCGTGCTGCTCCGCGAGGCCGACGCGGCCATGGAGAAGCAGGCCTGGGCTCAGGCCGGGGCCCTGCTCGATTGGGCTGAGGCGTTGGCGCCGGGCCTGCCCGAGATCCTCGACGCCCGGGCGCGTCTGGCCCTGGGCGAGTCGCCGTTTGCCCTGCACCGCGTCATCCAGCTCAAGATCCGCGCCCAGCTCGCCCGGTTCGACGACTTTCAGCGGCGCATGCTGCTGCTCGGCGACTTCGTGCTGCATGGCCTGGTCGCATTTGGCCTGCTCGGCCTGCTCTTTGCGCTCTGCCAGGTCGTCCGCTACGGACTCAATGTTTTCCACGACCTGGGCCTGGCCTTCCCCACGGCCATGCGCTTCGTGCTGCTGGCCGCCATCGCCGCGCTGATGGGCGTGCCGCTGGTCTTCGGCTTCGGGCCTTCGCTGCTGCTGTTCCCGCTGATGGTGGTCTTCTGGCCCTATCAGGGCACCGGCGAGCGCGTGCTCTCGGTGGTCTTCATCCTGCTGCTCGGTGCGACGCCCTGGGTGCTGCGGATGGGCGATCGGCTGACCGAGGCCGGCACCGGCGTCACGCAGGCGCTGTACGCCACGTCGCTCAACCCGAATGACACCCGCGCGCTTGAGACCGTCGAGGGCGCGATCGAGGCCAACGGCGAGGATTGGCTGGCCCAGGCGGTCGCCGGGCTGGCCTACAAGCGGCTCGGGCGGCTCGACGAGGCCGAGACCGCCTTGAACGCCGCGCTAAGCGGTGCCAAAGGCGAGGTGGCCGGCGCCATCGAGAACTCGCTGGGCAACGTCTACTTCGCTCAGGGGCGCCCGCGCAGCGCCGAGAAGGCCTATCAGGCGGCTCGCGCCGCGCTGCCGGCCTCAGCGGCGCCGGCGTTCAATCTGCATCGTCTCTATCGTCGCCAGGGCCGCATGGCCGAGGCCGAGGAGGCCATTCAGATGGCCTCGGGCGTCGACGCCCAACAGGTCGCCTCGTGGACGGAAGATGACGATCCCAGCCTGAACCGCTTTGTGGTCGATCTCGACCTGCCGACCTCGGCCCTGACGCGGCGCGCGATCAGCGACCTGTTTGCGCCGACGACCTTCGCCCGCCGAGCGTGGCTGGTGCTGGCCGGTCCGGTACCTGAGATGGCGGCCCCGGTGGCCGCGCTGATCACGCTGGCGTTGTTCGGCGTGCTGTTCTCGCTGCGCGAGCGTATGCGGCTCTCATGGCCCTGCGTGCGCTGCGCACGACCGGCCGTGGTCCTGCTCGCTGAGGGCCCGCCCGACCAGCCGCAATGCGATCAGTGTGTCAGCCTCTTCGTGCGCGGGGCGCCGGTGGACCGCCGGGTTCGGTTTGCCAAGGAGCAATCGGTGGCGCGGGTGGAGGCCCTTCGCACCTGGTCGACGCGGGTGGGTGGGCTGCTGCTGCCCGGCCTGGTCGACATGGTGCGCGGCAACGCCATCCGCGGGGCGATCGTCGCGGGCGTCGCGCTGGTGCTGGTGCTGCGGCTGATCGAGCCCGACGGCCTGCTCTTTGAACCCGTGCCGCAGCCCGGCGCAGGCGGCATTCGCTGGTGGGTTGTTGTCGTGCTGGCGCTGCTGTGGGCCGCCCACGCGGTCCGCGCCTTCCGCTGGTCCGAGGGGCGTGGCTGATGGCGCTGCAAGGTTCGCTCGCTGATTTTGGCATCGCCGAGATCCTGCAGCTCATCGGCAGTCAGCAGAAGACGGGCATCCTGCACGTCAAGGGCGAGGACGCCAGCGAAGAGGTGATGATCTACTTCTCGTCGGGCCGCATCATCCGCACCGATGTGGCCGGCCGCGACAAGCGCGACCTGATCGGTCAGATGCTCGTCTCGGCCGAGGTCATCTCGCGCGATCAGCTCACCTTGGCGCTCAAGACGCAGAAGAAGACGCTGGAGCGCGTCGGCGAAGTCCTGGTGGGCATGGGCGCCGCTTCACGCGAAGTCATCAATGAATTCGTAGAGTTGCAAGCGCGCGAGACGTTGTATCGCCTGTTCGAGTGGAAGGCGGGCATCTACCGCTTCGAGAGCAAGCCACCGAACTTCGCCCGGCCGACCGGCGCGCCGTTGTCTTCCGAAAGCCTCCTCATGGAAGGCTTTCGCATGCTCGACGAGTGGCCGCTCATCCGGGCCAAGATCAACAACTACTCGGTCGTCTTTCGCCCGATTCGTGCGGTCGAGCACTCCGAGACCGAGGCGGCGGCGCTGGAGCGCATTCTCGACGACGCCTTCAGCGAGTTTGTCGATGGTCCGCCCGGCTCGATGGGCGGCGCCCCGGGCGAAGAGGGCGACGGCGCCGAGCTCGAGCGCTTCGAGCGCCGGGTGATGGGGCTGGTCGACGGCAAGCGCGACGTCTTCCAGATCATCGACCTGAGCCGCCTGGGCGAGTTTGAGACCTGCAAGGCGCTGCTCAAGCTGCTCGATGAGGGCTACATCGAGCCGGTCAAGGTCAAGAAGGCGCTTGAGGCCCCGGCGCGCCGGCGCGGCATGAGCTGGCGGAACGTGGGCACGCGCGTGGTCGTCAACCTGGCGCTGGTCGGGTTGATCGGCGCGGCGGTGCTGCTTATGCCCCGCTCGCGCATCGAGCTGCGGCGCAATACCGAGCAGGTCATGCACGAAGCGCTGGCCCGACTGCGCGCCAACCGCATCGTCGCGGTCAGCACCGCGCTGGAGGTGCATCGCGCCGAGCGCGGGAGCTATCCCGATGACTTGAACGCGCTGGTCAAGGGCGGCTATCTCGATCCCGAGGTGCTGGACCTGCCCGGTGGGCAATCGCTCGCTTATGTCGGCATCGGCACCGACTACGACCTCAGGTGACCGTTTGAGCAACGAGTCCGCGGCCCCGCCTCGGGTGATCGAAGTGCCCGAGGGCAAGCTGGTCATCGCGCCGCTGATGGGCCCCCAAGACACTCACCGCCGGTTGTTGGAGCGCAAGCTGAGCGTCAAGCTCTCGGCGCGGGGCAACCAGATCCTGTTCAGTGGGCGGCCCGATCGCCTCCCGTTTGCCGAGCGTGTCCTGCGCGAGCTCATTGGCCTCGTGCGCTCAGGGCAGACCATTTTTCTCAATGATGTCGAGCAGATTCTGAAACTGCTCGACGCCGATGCCGAGGTGGCGGTCGCCGAGCTGCGCGGAACGACGATCGCGCTGACCCACGACCACCGGGCGGTGGTGCCCAAGAGCCCCAACCAGCGGGCCTACTTCGAGGCGATGAGCCGCCACGACCTGGTCTTCTCGGTTGGACCGGCGGGCACCGGCAAGACCTACCTGGCGATGGCCGCCGCGGTCTCGGCGCTGCGACGCCAGGAGATCAAACGCATCATCCTCGCCCGGCCCGCGGTTGAAGCGGGCGAGCGGCTCGGCTTTCTGCCCGGCTCGCTCGCCGAGAAGGTCAACCCCTACCTCCGGCCGCTGTACGACGCGCTCTTTGAGCTGATGGGCATCGAGAACGCCGGGCGTCTGATCGACAACGGCACCATCGAGGTGGCCCCGCTGGCCTTCATGCGCGGGCGCACGCTGAATCAGGCGTTTGTCATCTTGGATGAGGCCCAGAACGCCACGCGCGAGCAGATGAAGATGTTCTTGACGCGCCTTGGCTTCTCGTCGCGGGCGGTCGTCACCGGCGACATGACCCAGGTCGACCTGGAACGCGGGCGCGAGAGCGGGCTGGCCCATGCCATCGGGCTGCTCGATGGCATCGAGGGCATCGCCGTCGTGCGCCTGACGCCCGTCGACGTCGTGCGGCATACCTTGGTGCAGGCCATCGTGCGGGCCTACGACCGCGATGACGAACGGCGGCACGCGGCCGATGGCCACGCGGGAGGCGGGCGATGATCTCGGTGCTGCAACGGGCGACGGTGCGGGGCAAGGTGACGCCGAGCACGGTCCGCCGACGCGCGGCGCGCCTGCTGGCGGCGCTGAATCGGCCCGACGACGACCTCGTGATCGTGCTGACCGATGACGACGAGGTGCAGGCGCTCAATCGCGAATATCGCGGCAAGGACGCGCCGACCGATGTTTTGAGCTTCGCGCAGATGGAGGGACCCGAGTTCCCGGCGTTGCCCGCGGGCGTGCCGGTGGCGCTCGGCGATGTGGTGATCAGCCTGCCGACGGCGGATCGCCAGGTCGCCGACGGTTGCCTGCCGCGGCTTTGGCCGGCACTGGGCAATCCCGCGGAGGCGCCGCCGTGGGCGCTGATCGACGAGGTGACGTTCCTCTTGCTGCACGGCGTGCTGCACCTGATCGGCCATGACCATCAGGCGCCCGATGAGACGGCGCGCATGGAGGCCCTGGAGGCGACGCTGCTGCCGGGACTGCTCAACCGGAGACGAAGCGCCTGAGCCGATCGGGCGCGACCGGCCGGCCATGTTCGTGCAGCCGGTCGATGAAAAAGCCATGCGTTGCCGCCAGGTTGCCCAGGGCGCGCAGGCGTTCGAGGGGCACGGCGCGACCCACTGAGCACAGGCGCGTATCTTCGGCCAGCGCCATGAGCATGGGCTCGGCGAAGCACGCGAAGATGTGCTGCGTCTGGCCGGTGACCCACCCGTAGACCCGCCGCCACGTCCCGCCGACCAAGGGTCGAGGCAGGCGAACGTACTCGCCATCGAGGATCAGGACGTCGGCGCGCGGCGCGGCATCGAACAGCACGTCCTGCGGGGCGGCAACGTCGATGATGATCGTGCCCGCGGGCACTTGCGACAGCCGGATGCGCCCGCCGGTGCTCGACGCGGCGACCAGCACCTCGCCCGGGCCCATGACCTCAGCGGGTGAAGCGACAAAGCGTACCTCGCCGGGGGTTTCGGCGGTCAGGCGATCCGCCAGGGTGCGCAGCGGGCGGGGCACGGGATCGGCGACGACCCGCAACGACTCGCCGCGCGCGGCCAGGTCTTCGAGGATGGCGTTGGCCACCGGACCCGGGGGGCCGAAGAGGCCGATGGGCCGTCGCTCCGCCTGCTGCCGGCGAAGCTGTGCGACCGTCTCGACGGCGGCGAGCGCGGTGAAGGCGTTTCCGGTGCTGACCGGGCAGGGCGCGTCGCGGGCCACGGCCTTGCCCTGACCACCGATCATGGCCGCCACCGCGCCAAGCCCGACGATCTCGGCGCCCTCGCGATGGCAGAGCGCCACCGCCTCCGCGACCGCGGCGACGCCGGCCTCCTGGTCGGCGAGCAGCGCATCGGGCAGGTACGGCACGGCGGCGAGCACGCCTTCGACGCGCCGGCCAAACGGGTCGTCGAGGCGCAGTCGAGC
>JAGQJJ010000182.1:0-1948 GCA_020430675.1 Myxococcales bacterium | reverse complement strand
GATGCGGGCCGGCGCGCGCTGGCTGCGGCGGGTCAGCGCGAGGGGCAGGTCGAGCGAGCGCACGCCGAGCAGGCGTTGCTGAAGCGGCGTCAGCGGATGGACGACGAAGCCAAAGCGCACGCGGTCCTCATTTGCAGCGAACCGCGCCAATGGCGCGGCCCGAGCGGCGAGCGATCATTGGCACGGCGGGGCTCGGCACGATCGGCCGGGCCCCGCGATCAGTGGCCCTCGTCGACCTCGACGACCTTGTCTTCGAGCAGGCGCACGACCAGGTTCACGAAGGTCTCCACCCGGAAGAGGCGGGGAATGTCATTGGTCGTCAGCCCGTGCTCGACCTCGGATTCGGGCACCTCGGGCATGACTTCGCGCAGCTTCTGGAGCGCCTTCTCGGTCAGCACGCCATCGACCTCGTACTCGCTCGGGTCGATGCCCTCCTTGCTGGCGTCCTTGATGCCATCGCGCGGGATCTTGATGCGAAAGGCGTTCTCGAGCAGATAGACGATTTCCAGCAGGTCCAGGGACTCGGCGCCCAGGTCGTCAAAAACCTTGGCGTCGG
Organism: Myxococcales bacterium; assembly: GCA_020430675.1. The sequence continues at coordinate 1,392 of JAGQJJ010000182.1, read as the reverse complement.
CCGTGACGTCATCCTCTTCGACGCCCAGGGCATCGACGAAGGCCTCTCTCACCTTTTCGAAGATCTCATCGCGGGTCATCGACGATCCTTGTTCGCAGCGCGGGTGGGCGTGGGCGCATCGTCCGGCGGTCCGGCGGCCGGCGAGCGAGCCGCATGATGGGTTTCGCAACACCTCGATTTCAAGTGGAAACACGTCGCGGGCCGCCCTATTCTCGCGCGGATCATGGACGCACACGCCCCCCGAGTCCTCGTGGTCGAGGACGATGACGAGATCCGCGACTATCTCGCGCTGGCCCTTGAGATGCTCGATTGCGTCGTCGACACCGCGGCAGGCGTCGAGTCGGTGCCGCCCGATCTGCGGCCAGACGTGGCGCTCGTCGATCTGCTCTTCCGCGACGGGCAGTCCTCGCTGGGCCTCATCGAGCGCCTCAGCGCGGTCGGCGTGCGGGTCGTGGTGATGACCGGCTTGTCGCTCGAAGCGCCGCCGGTCCGCCAGGCGCTCGCCGCGGGCGCCTGCAGCGCGCTGGCCAAGCCCTTCTCGCTCGACGCGGTGCGCGCGCTCGTCCGCGGCGTGACGCCCGACTGAGCCGGGCCAAGGATCACGGGTCGAACCGTGTCAGGATGCCCGGGTTGACCTGCCGACGCCGCCGCACCGACTCGATCTCGCGGTTGAGCTGATCGGCCTCGGTCCGTCGCCCCATCGCCTCGTACTGCTCGTAGGCCAGGCGCCAGGCATCGTCGGCGCGCTGACCCTGGCCGGCGATCTCGGCCAGTTCGGCGGCGCGGCGGGCGGCGATGGCGACGTCGAGGTCGGTCAACCGCCCCTGCAGCAGCGGACCGATCTCGGCCATGCACCGGTCCCAGGTGGCCCAATCCCAGGCATCGGCGGCGCACGCGAGCATGGCGGCGAACAAGAACTGCCGGACCGCGTGGCCGCCGGACAGGGTCGCGGCCAACGCGCGCTCGAGCACGTCGCGCGCCTCGCCGAAGCGCCCGGACTCGATGAGCACCATCGCCAGACTGCACTCCGCGGCGTGCACGCCGCCCGCGCTCAGCGCCGAGAAGAGGCGGCGGCTCTCACGATACTGGCGTTCGGCTTCGGCGAAGTCGCCCGCACGTCGGGCCAGGTCGCCCATCACGCTGTAGGCTTCGGCCACGCCCGCGCGGGTGCCGGCGCGGCGGAAAAGCTCGGCGGCTTCGGCGCTGAGCGTACGCGCCCGCTCATCATCGCCGCGCTTGTGCGCGACGCCCGCCAGGCGCAACAGGATCCGGGCGCGCAGCCAGCCGTCGCCCCGCGCGCCCAGCAGCCGCAGCGCCTGCTGCAAGACCTCTTCGGCGGCGTTGAGGCGGCCGCGCAGGCTCTGGCAGTCGCCGACGGTCTGCAGCGCATAG
>JAGQJJ010000181.1 GCA_020430675.1 Myxococcales bacterium | reverse complement strand
GGGCAGCGGGGGCCGCCGCCCGCGCTCACTTCTTGCGCTGCTTCTTGCGAGAGGCGCGGGCCTGCTTGTTCTTCTTGCGGGCCTGCTCCTTGGTCTTCGCCGCCTGGGCCGTCTTCTTGCGCGGCCCGCCGGGCGTGCCGGGCGGCAGGTAGCCCTTGGGCAGCCCGGGCAGCATCTCGTGGATCATCTCGGGCGACGGCGCGCCCATGCCGCCGGGCATGCCCATGCCGCCCATGCCGCCCATGCCGCCCATGCCGCCGGGCAGGCCGGGCAGGCCGCCGCCGCCGTCGACGCCAAACTGGCCCATGATGTCGCCGAGGTTCATGCCCTTGAGCTGCTGCATCTGGGCGAACTGCTTGAAGCCCGGCAGCTTGTAGAGCAGGTTGCCGCCGCCCGGCGAGCCGATGGCGCCCATGATGCGGCGCATGCCCTTGAAGCGGCCGACCAGCTCGACGACCTCTTTGGGATCGTTGCCCGAACCCAAGCCGATGCGGCGCGCCCGGCTCGGCTCGCGCTCGATCAGCTCGGGCTTCTTGCGCTCGATCTTGGTCATCGACTGGATCATCGACTCGATGCGCGCCAGCGCCTTCTCGTCGATCTGCACGCCTTCGGGCAGCCCGTCGCCGAAGAACGGCAGCTTCTCGAACAGATCGGAGAGCGAGCCCATCTTCTTGATGGTGCGGATCTGTTCGAGGAAGTCCCACATGTCGAAGCTGCCCGAGAGCAGCTTCTTCGCGTCCTTCTCGGCCTTCTCTTCGTCGACGACCTTCTCGAAGTCCTGCATGAGCCCGACGATGTCGCCGAAGCCCATGATGCGGCTCGCGAGGCCCTCGGGGCGGAACTCTTCGAGGGCGTCGAGGCCCTCGCCCATGCCGAGGAACTTGATCGGCTTGCCGGTGACCGCCTTGATCGACAACGCCGCGCCGCCGCGCGCGTCGCCGTCGAGCTTGGTCATGATGAAGCCGCTGATGCCGATGCGCTCGTCGAACGTCTTGGCGGTGCGCACGGCGTCCTGACCGATCATCGAGTCGACGACCAGCAGGGTGTTGTCGGGCTTGGTGCGCTTCTTGATCTCGCCCAGCTCGGCCATCAACTCCTCGTCGATGGCGAGGCGGCCGGCGGTGTCGAAGATGACCACGTCGCGCCCGCGGCTCCTGGCGTGCTCGACGGCGTTCTGGCAGATGCGCGGCGGATCAGGCTGCTCCTCGGCGTAGACCGGCACCCCGAGGCGCTCGCCGAGCACCTTGAGCTGCTGGATGGCCGCCGGGCGGTAGACGTCGGCGCCGACGAGCAGCGGGCGCTTGCCGTGCTCGTCCATCAGCAGGCGCGCGAGCTTGGCCGCCGTCGTCGTCTTGCCGCTGCCCTGGAGGCCGACCATCATGATCCGGGTGATGCCCGCGCCGAACTCCAGCGTGGTATCAACCGGGCCCATCAGGGCTTCCAGCTCGTCCTGACAGATCTTGATGAAGTGGTCGCCGGGGCTGACCTGCACGCGCTGCTCGCCGCGGTGGGCGACGATCTGCACGACCTCGCCGAGCGCCTTCTCCTTGACCCGGCCGATGAAGCTGCGCACGACCTTGAAGTCGACGTCGGCCTCCAGCAACGAGACGCGGATGTCTCGCAGGGCCTCTTCGATATTGTCTTCGGTCAGCTCCCGCTTGCCTTGGAAGCGGTGCTTGACCGTGCGAAACCCTTTGCTGATCGTCTCGAGCATCGGAAGTCCCGTGACCTTCTCCCCGCGAAGCCGCGGGCGGGCGGCGCGCCGGCCGCGGGGCGCGGCGGCGGACATTGCGGACGCGAGAGTCTAGGGGCGCGGCACGTCAGCGTCAACCCGGCCGCCCGACCGATCGTCTCGTGACTCGACCAGGGCCGGCGGCGAGCACGCCGCCGAGATTGCGCCGCGCGCGTGGGACACCTACGATGGCCGAAGCATCCAGCGGAGGGGATGGTCTTGGCAGACGCCGAGCCGGTCATCGGCATCGATCTCGGGACGACCAACTCATGCGTCGCCGTGGTGCTCGGCGGTGAGGTGCACGTCATTCCCGATGAGCAGGGCCGCCGCCTGCAGGCCTCGGTGGTGGCCTTCCTCGCCGACGGGTCGGTGGTGGTCGGCAACAGCGCGCGGCGCGAGATCATCGCCGATCCCGCCAACACCATCTATTCGGCCAAGCGGCTGATCGGTCGGCACTTCCAGAGCAAAGAGGTCAAGACCGCCATCCAGCAGTTCCCCTACAAGGTGGTCAAGGGCAAGAATCAGGTGCCCCTGATCGAGATCCGGGGCGAGCGCTACGGCCTGCCCGAGATCAGCGGCATGGTGCTGCGGCGCATGAAAGACATCGCCGAGCGCTACCTGGGCCAGCCGGTGCGCAAGGCGGTCATCACCGTGCCCGCCAACTTCAACGACACCCAGCGCCAGATGACCAAGACCGCCGGCAACCTGGCCGGGCTCGACGTGCTGCGGGTGATCAACGAGCCGACCGCCGCCGCGCTGGCCTATGGCTACGGCCGCGACATCGACGCGCGCCTCGCGATCTATGACTTCGGCGGCGGCACCTTCGACCTGACGCTGCTCGACATCAAAGGCAACGTCTTCGAGGTGGTCTCAACCGCCGGCGATACGTTCCTCGGCGGCGACGACTTCGACAACCGCCTCACGCGCTACATGCTGCTCGCCTTCCGGCGGCAGAACGGCTTCTCGATCGACGAAGACCCGCTGGCCAACAACCGGCTCAAGCAGGTCGCCGAGAAGCTCAAGCGCGAGCTGGGGCAGCGCGAGCGGGCCATCGTCAACGTGCATGAGCTGGCCCTCGATGGCGAGCGCAACCCGGTGGGGCTCAAGTTCCAGCTCGACCGGGCCGGCTTCAACGAGCGGTGCCAGGACATCGTGCAGCGCACCTTTCTGGTCTGCGACGAAGCGCTGCGCGAGGCCAACCTGCGCTCGGAGGACATCGACGGCGTGGTGCTGGTCGGCGGCTCGACGCGCATGCCGCTGGTGCGCGAGATGGTCGCCGGCTATTTCGGCCGCGAGCCGCTGGTCGACATCAACCCCGACGAGGTGGTGGCCATCGGCGCCGCCATTCAGGGCGCAGCGCTGGAAGCCGATCCGTTTGCCGCCGGCGCGCGGGCCCAGCCGCTGCTGCTCGACGTGACGCCCATGTCGCTTGGCGTGCAGACCGCCGGCGGCTACGTCGACGTGCTCATCGGCCGAAACGCGCCCATCCCGTGCGAGCAGAGCCGCAACTTCACCACCACCGCCGATGGCCAGACCTCGGTGCGCCTGCAGATCTACCAAGGCGAGAGCCGCGTCGCCGCCGAGAACACCAAGCTCGGCGAGGTTGAACTGGTCGGCTTGACGCCCGCCGCCCGCGGGCAGGTCGAGATTCAAGTCACCTTCGAGATCGACACCGATGGCATCGTGGTCGTCACCGCGCGCGACCGGCAGACCGGCATCGAGCAGGAGGCCCGCATCGAGGTCTCGGCGGGCTACGCGCCCGATGAGATGCAGGCCATGATCGACCGGAGCCGCTGAGCGTGGAGAACAAGCGCGTCTCCGGCGGCGTGCCCCAGCTCGGGCGCATCCAGCTCAAGCGCGTGCGGGTCGAGCGGACCAGCGCGCCCAACGAAGCCGCGCCGCCGCCGGCCATGCCCTTGCGCCGCCGGGCGATGGTGGTCGAGTCGGACCAGCCGGTGCGCGACGCGGTCGCCGCCTGCCTGCCCGACGATGTCTTCGAGACCTATGTGTTCTCGGACGCCGACGAGGCCCTCGAAAACTTCGAAGAGCACGGCGCCGCGCTGGCGATCATCGGCCGCGAGCTGTCGGGCGGCACGCCGGGCAACGCCTTCTGCCGCATGATCCGGCGCAGCGGCAAGGGCAGCACCACCGGCATCGTGCTGATGAGCCCCGCCTACCGCGACGTGCAGCTCGCCGCACAGGATTGCAGCTTCTACGGCGCCGACGCCTTCCTCGCCCTGCCGGCGCAGACCGAGGCATTGATCGCCCAGGTGCAGCTCGCGGTCAGCCGTCGCGAGCCCGTCGAGCGCCTCGGCGTGCTGCCCAGCGAGCTGGCGCGGCGCATCGACTCCCTGTTCGACGCGCTGGAGACCATCGACTATTACCGCCTGCTCGAAGTGGAGCCCCAGGCCGACATCGACGCGATCAAGAAGGCCTACCACCGCCTCGCGCTCTGGCTGCACCCCGACCGCCACGCCCGCCTCAAAGCCAGCCACCCGCATGCCTTCGAGAAGATCAACGCCATCTTCAAGCGCATCTCCGAGGGCTACAACGTGCTGGTGGACGACAACCGCCGGCGCAGCTACAACCTCGGCCTGCGCAAGCGGGGCGCGCTGCGGCTCTCGGGCGATCGGCAGAGCAGCCGCGAAGAGCGCGAGCTGGCCCTGTGCAAGACCGACGACGCCCGCGCCCACGTGCTGGAGAGCCTCGAAGCCCGCAGCCTGGGCGATATGGAGATGGCCGAAGAGGCGATGGCCCGCGCCTTGGAGACCGAACCCGACAACGAGGCCCTGGCTTTGATCCTCGACTCGATCCGAAAGCTGCTCGACGTCGTCAATCGCGGTCGATGAGCACCCCCTCCGCCAAACATCGGGAGTCCGCGACGTGCTGAGCCGCATCGTCTCCGGCGTCATCCTGGCCTCGGCCATCGTCGCCATTCTCCTCCTGACCCCCTGGTGGGGCCTGGGCATCGTGGTGCTTTGGGCCGTCTTCCAATGCACCCGCGAGTTCCAGTCGATGGCGCGGCCCGATGCGCCCGCGTGGGACAAGGTGGCCTTCACCCTCGCCGGCTACGCGGTCGTCGCCTGGCCGGTCATCGCGCGCTACTGGCCGCATTACCAGCCCGGCCTCGCGTTCCTCATCGGCTTCGTGCTGCTCGCCACCGCCCGCCTGCTGCGCCCGCTGCCCATCGAGACCGCCATGCAGCGCCTCAGCCTCGACGCGCTCGGCCTGCTCTACCTGGGCGTGACCATGCCCTTCATCTTCCTGCTGCGCGATCGCCCCGGCGGCGGGCAGGTGGTCATCCTGGCCATGGGCGTCACGTTTCTGAGCGATACCGGCGGCTACGTCTTCGGGCGCCTGTTCGGCAAGCACAAGCTCTACCCGGTCGTCAGCCCCAAGAAGACGGTCGAAGGCGTGATGGGCGGCGTGCTGTTTGCGACCGGCACCGCCTTCCTCGCCCGCGTTCTTTTTCCCGACCTCGGCCACCTCACCGCGCTCGACTGCATCGTTCTGGGCGTGGTCGGCTCCGCGTTTGCGGTCACCGGCGACCTGGTCGAGTCGCTGATGAAGCGCGCCTTCGGGGTCAAGGACTCGGGCACGCTCATCCCGGGCCACGGGGGTCTGCTCGATCGCATCGACGCGCTCTTGTTCTGCGGACCGTTTGTCTGGGTCTACCTGGAGTTGCTCGGCCGATGACGAGCCTGCTCGCTTTCATCGTGCTCATCGGCGTGCTGATCACCGCGCACGAGCTGGGCCATTTCATCGCGGCCAAGCTCGCCGGGGTGAAGGTCGAGGTGTTCTCGATCGGCTTCGGCGGCCCCATCGTCAAGACGGTGCGGGGCGATACGGAGTACCGCATCGCGTGGCTGCCGCTCGGCGGCTATGTGCGCATGATGGGCGCGCTGCCCGGCGACGAGCCGCCGCGCCCCGAGGATCGGGGCCGGGGCCTGTTCGACAAGCCGCCCTGGATTCGGGTGATCATCGCCGCGGCCGGCCCGGCGATGAACCTCATCCTGCCGCTGCTGATCGTGACGCCTTTTGTCACCTGTTCTGCGCAGTACGACCAAGTGCCGGGCAATCGAATTGGCGCGGTCGACCAGAGCATGCCGGCGTGGCAGTCCGGGTTGCGTGAGGGCGACGCCATCGTGGCCATCAACGGCGAGCCCATCGAGGCCTTCTGGCAGATCAAGCGCGCCATCGACGGCTATCAGCCCGAGCAGGGCGCGCTGACCATTCGCGTCGACCGGCCGGGCGAAGGGGAGCAGGACTTTCAGGTCACGCCCAAGGCCGTGCCGCAGACCAACCCGGTGCTCGGTTTCAGCTCGACCGATTACCTCATCGGCTATCAGCCGGCGTTCCTGTCGGCCGACGTCGCCGTCGCCGATCCCAATGGCGCGCTGGCCGCGGCCGGTGTGCAGACGTTCGACCGCGTCATCGCCATCGATGGCCAGCCGGTCGAACGCTATCTCGACGTGCAGCACAAGCTCACCGCGCTCGACCCTGGCCAGTCGGTCAAGCTGCGCGTGCAGCGCGACCGGCCGCTCGAAGCGCAGTTTCCTTTTCTCGTCGCCCAGGACGAGATCGAGCTGACCTTCACCGCCCGCGGCCGCGGTGAAGCGGCGCAGCTCGGCATGCGGCACGCGAGCACCTGCGTTCAGTCGGTCGACCCCGAGGGGCCGGCGGCGCGCGTGCTGCAACGGGGAGACTGCCTCGTCGCCATCGACGGCGAGTCCCAGAGCCTGGGCGCCTTCCTCGCCCGGCGCCTCGACGATCGCCCCGAAGAAGAGAAGATGCTGACCGTGCTGCGCGACGGCGCCGAGACGCTGGTGGCCTTCAAGCGCCAGCACGAGGTCGTCGACGACCCCTTCGCCGGCGAAGTCGACCGCTGGCCGCTCGGCTTCACGCTGCTCGCCCGCCAGTCGATGGTGGCGCCCGACGACGTGGAGAACAACCACCGGCTGGCCTACGGCTGGTACGAAGCGCGCACCAAGCTGGCCGGCGAGTTCGAGATGACGGTGCGCATGATCGGCGGCCTGTTCAGCCGGCAGGTCAGCGCCAGCCAGCTCAGCGGCCCGCTGACCATCTTCTATCTGGCCGGCGAATCGGCGCGGGCTGGACTCGAGAGCTTCCTCAACCTGATGGTGCTGCTCAGCCTGAGCATCGGGCTGTTCAATCTGCTGCCGGTGCCGGTGCTCGACGGCGGCCAGATCCTGGTCGCGGCCATCGAGGGCATCACCAGGCGCCCGCTGCCGATGCGCGTGCAGACCTGGCTCCAGAACATCGGCGTCGCGCTCATCCTCGCGCTGGTGCTGTTTGCGCTGTTCAACGACGCGGTGCGCATGTGGCGGGTCAGCGGCGGATGAAGCTCCTGTGTGTTGATACGGCCACCGCCATCGAGAGCATCGCGCTCATCGACGGCCATGTGGTGCTGACCGAGCGCGCGGTGCGCCGCACCAAGGGGCACGGCCCGGGCGTGCTCGACGACATCGACGAGGCGCTCGCCGGCATCGGCTGGAAGCTCGCGGATCTCGATGGCTTCGCCTGCGGTCTGGGCCCCGGCAGCTTCACCGGGTTGCGCATCGCGCTGGCCACGCTCAAGGGCCT
>JAGQJJ010000180.1 GCA_020430675.1 Myxococcales bacterium | reverse complement strand
GACTGCGATGGCCGCGCCGACGAGCTGGTGCCGGACTGCGAAGGCGACCAGCCGCCCGAGGTGACGATCACCGTCAACGCCGAGGTGCTCTTCGGCCCCGGCCCGGTGCTGGTGACCGCGCGCGCCGAAGACGACGTCGCCGTCGACTCGTTTGAGGTGACGCTCGGCGACCAGGCCATCGAGCTCGACATCAACGGCCGCGCCGTCGTCGAGCTGCCGGCGCCGGGTGTGTGGCGCTTCCGCGGGCGGGCGACCGATGGCGCGGGCAATGAGACCGTGGTCACCCGTGCGGTGCGCGTCACCGATCCCGACGACAATGCCTTCCCCACCGCCGAGATCACGCGCCCCAACGACGCCGCCCAGCTCAACGGCGGCACGCGCGTGGTGGGCACCGCCGACGACGCCAACCTCTACCAGTGGCGTCTGACCTGGGGCCCGGCGGCGGCGCCGGAAGAGAACCTGATCGCAGTCGGCGAAGATCGCGTCATCAATGGTGAATTGGGCGTCATGCGCGCCGATCAACTCGAACCGGGCCAGTACTCGATTCGGCTGGTGGTCGAAGACGTGAACGGCCAGCAGAGCATCGTCACGGTGACCTTCACCATCGTGCCCTGCGAAGACCCGGTGCCCGAGACCTGCGATTACACCGACAACGACTGCGATGGCCGGGTCGATGAAGACTTCGCCGACGTCGGCTCGCTGTGCACGTCGGGCGTGGGCGCCTGCCGTGCATTGGGCGAGGTGGTGTGTCTGGTCGGCGGCGGCACCGGCTGCAACGCGCGACCCAACGCGCCCACGCCCGAGCAGTGCGATGACATCGATCATGACTGCAACGGCGACCCATACAATGGCTTCCGGGTCGGCGAAGACTGCGCGGTGGGCACTGGCGAGTGCCGCGTGCAAGGCAGCCTGATCTGCAACGCCGCTGGCGACGGCGTGCGCTGCGACGCCGAAGAGCTGCCGCCGCTGCGCGAGGCGTGCGATGGCCTCGACAATGACTGCGATGACGGCGTCGACGAGCAGATCGCGCCCTTGATCTGCGGCCAGGGCATCTGCCGGCGCGTCTTCCCGCTCTGCATCGCCGGTGAGCCGCAGCAACCGCTCTGCGATCCCTTCTTCGGGTCGCGCGCCGAGCGTTGCAATCGGCTCGATGATGACTGCGACGGCCGGGTGGACGAAGATCCCACCGATATCGGCGAGGCCTGCCTCGTCGGCGTGGGTGCCTGCGCCCGCGTCGGCCGCATCACCTGCGATGGCGGCGTGCCCGGCTGTGACGGCGTGGCCGGCGACCCGACGCCCGAGCTGTGCAATGACATCGACGATGACTGCGATGGCCGCACCGATGAAGACATCTGCGAAGACATCGACGCGCCCACGCTGTATCTGGTGGTCAACAAGCTGCAAGCCTATGTCGGCGAAGAGATCCAGGTGCTGGTCATCGCCCGCGATGAGAGCCCGATCGATCGCCTCACGCTGACGGTCGACGACGCGCCGCTGGCGCTCGACAACCGGGGTCAGGCCAGCTTCCGGGTGACCGAAGTTGGCCCGGTCGAGATCATCGCCGAGGCGGTCGATGCCTTTGGCAACGCGGCCTTTGAGCGCGTGGTGGTCGAGGTCATCGCCGGCGGCCTCGACGCGCGCGCCCGGGTCTCGCCCGATCGCATGCCTTCGCAGGACAACCACCACACGGTGTTCACCCTCGATGCCAGCCGCTCGATCGGCGCCAACCTGCGCTTCCGTTGGATCGTGCCCGGCGCCACGATCGTCGGCGGCGGGCTTGACCAGCCCGTGCTCACGGTGACCTTTCCCGGCACCGGCGACGCGCGCTGGCGGGTCGACGTCAGCAACGCCGAAGGCACCGACACCGCCGAGGGCATCATCCTCGTCGACCAGCAGCCGGTGGCCCGCATCGACGCGCCGGGGCGCGTCGAGCGCGAGGATCCGGTCATCCTCGATGGCAGCGGCTCCAATGACCCGCGCGGCGATGCCATCACCTTCGCCTGGCGCATCATCGAAGCGCCGGTCGGCAGCACCGTGCGGCTGCGCGACGCCAACACCGCGCGCGCCTTGCTGGTGCCCGATGTGGCGGGGCGCTACCGCGTTGAGCTGACCGTGAGCGACGGCCGGTTGGTCAGCGAACCGGCGGTGCATACGCTTTTTGTCACCGACGACGATGACCGGCAGCAGCCCACGGTGCAGGTGAACGTCAACCCGCGCCAGCCGGCGGATGGCGAACCGGTGACGGTGCAGGTCAACGCCAACGACCCGAGCGGCATCGCCCACATCGAGATGACGGTCGACGGCGAGCCCGTGCCGCTCGATCCCAATGGCAGCGCCGTCTTCACGCCCGATGGCATCGGCCGCCACGAGGTTGAGGTCATCGTCACCGACAACGCCGGCAACCAGGAGCGGGTCGAGACGACGGTCTTCGTACACCCGGCGGGCGCGGTGGACGACGGCCCGCCGGCCGCCGCCATCACCTCGCCCCGGGACGCGGTCGACGTGCGCGAGTGGACCGACGTGATCGGCACCGCCAACGACGAAGACCTCGCGTGGTACGGCCTGTCGATGGCGCCCGTCGACGCGCGCAACGCCGATGCCTGGATTCTGCTCGCCGAAGGCACCGCGCCGGTGATCGACGGCGAGCTGGGCGTGGTTGATGTCACCGGCCTCGACCCGGGCGGCTGGCGGCTGCGGCTGCGCGTGGAAGACGTATTCGGCAACAGCGCCACCGCCGAGACGCGCGTTTTTGTCGCGCCCGGCCTGCACTTCGGCAGCCGGCGGCTGGTCTTCCCCGACGCGCGGGTGCCATTGGCGGGCATCCCATTGACCGTCGATCGCATCTATGACTCGGGCCGCAAGCAGCTCGGCGATTATGGCATCGCGTGGACGGTCGACATCGGCGGCGGCCGCATCGAGATCCCCAACCCGCTGGCGCTCGACTGGAGCTGGAACGGCCGCTGCATTGGCGTGTTCGGCCCGCCGGGCCAGTTCAGCGAGGCCGATCCACACACGGTCAGCATCCTGCTCGGCGAGCAGTCGTATCGCTTCGCGTTTGCGCCCGAGTTTGTCGCCTGCGGTTTTGGGTTCCAGGAAGCCAATGTGCGCTTCATCCCCATCGCCGGCACCGACCCCGACGCCGAGCTCATCGTCGAAGGCCCGCAGGCGCTGTGGCGCGTCAACGACCTGTTCTACCCGGCCGGCGACGTGCTCGATGAGTGGCGGCCCGACATCTTCGTGCTCAACCTGCCCGATGGCCGACGCATTCGCTACAGCCGCACCCGCGGCGTGCTGGGCATTCAGGGCGAGACCGAGTCGCTGGTCTTTGACAACCGCGGCGTGCATCACAGCAGCGGCGTGTCATTGCTGCTCGATCGCGACGCGCAGAACCGCATCACGCGGATGACGCTGCCCGATGGGCGCGAGTGGCGCTACACCTATGACGGCCGCGGCGACCTGGTCACCGTGGTCAGCGCCGAGGGTCTGCGCACCGATCTGCGCTACAACCTCAACCACGACCTGACCGAGATCATCGACCCGCGCGGCGCGGTGCCCGGCCTGACCGAGTATGACTCGACGGGTCGCATCATCGCGATCGTCGATCCCAATGGCACCAGGCTCGAGATCGACCACGATGTCATCGCCCGGCAAGAGGTGGTGACCGACCGGCGCGGCAGCCCGACGATTCTGCGCTATGACCCACGGGGCAATATCGTCGAGGCGATCGACGCGCTCGGCAACCGGCGCAGCTTCACCTTCGACGGCGCCAACCGGCTGACCTCCGAGACCGATCCGCTCGGCAACGTGTCGCAGTTCGAGTACGACGCCGCCGGCCGGCTGAGCGCGACCGTGGATGCCATGGGCGGCCGCTCGACGCTGGAGTACGACGATCAAGGGCGCCTGTTCCGGCAGACCGACCCCATGGGTTTTGTCGAGTCGCGCGAGTTCGACGCCGCCGGCAATGTATCGGCTGAGATCGACAAGACCGGCGCGCGCACCGAGTACAGCTACGACGGGCAGGGCCGGGCGACCGCGGTGACCGATCCCGAAGGCAACAGCATCGCCTATGCCTATGATGGCTCGGGCAAGCTCTCGGAGTACGTCGACACCGCCGGCACCCTGTGGCAGCTGACCAATCGCGATGGCAAGCTGACGCGCGACGTGCATACCTTCCAGAACCGCGCCGGCGAGTCGCAGGTCACCTGGGGTTATGACTTCGGTGACAATGGCATCTTCGACAATGTGACCCTGCCCAATGGCCAGCGCACGTCGGTCGAGCGCGATGAAACCGGCTCGGTGACCGAAGCGACCGACGCGGCGGGACGGGTCACGCGCTATGAGTACGACGGGCTCGGTCGACCCAATGCCATCGAGCAGCATGATGGCACGCGGCTGGTCGCGCACTACGAGCCAGGCGGCGAGGTCACGCGCGTTGACCTGCCTGGCGGCGGCTCGTTGCAGCGCGCGCTCGACGCGCTCGGCCGGCCGACCGCGGTCACCACGCCCGGCGGCTTCACCATGCGCCAGGCGTACGACGCCGCGGGGCGCGTGGTGCGCCAGGGCGCGGGCCGGCGGGCGGTGCAGATCACCCGCGACCCGCTCGGCCGGGCCACGCGGCTCAGCTCGAACGGCGGCGACACGGTCATCGAGCGCACCTATGATGCCAACGGCCGCGCCACGTCGTCGACCGATCCCGAGCAGCGCACCACACGCTACGAGTACGACGAAGAGGGCCGCGTGACCGCGATGATCGCGCCCGATGACAGCGCGGTGCGGGTCACCTACAACGGCAACGGCCAGCGCGACTCGTGGACGCTGCCCGATGGCGGCCGCTACCAGGCGACCTACGGCGTGCACTACGAGGTCGAGTCGCTGGTCGACCCGGCCGGGCACGAGGTGCGCTTCAACACCGACAGCCATGGCAACTTCGAGGGCGTGGTCGACGCCAACGGCGACGAGACGGTAGTCATCTACGGCCCGCTGGGCGAGATGCGCGAGATTCGCATGCCCGAGGGCGAGGTGACGCGCATCGAATACGACGCCGAGGGCCATGCCACCACGCGCGTCGACCCCGATGGCGGCGAGACGCAGTATACGTTCGACGATGACGGCCACATCCTGCGCCGCGAGCGCCCCGATGGCGTGGTCGACACGTTCGAGTATGACCAGAGCGGCTTCACCACGGGCCACACCGACGATGTGGGTCACACCGCGGCCTTCTACAACAATGGCTATCTGGCCACCTGGACCGACAAGCTGGGGGCCTCGGTCGACTATCGCATCGACAGCTTCGGGCTGCGCCACGCCACGTCGACCGAGCATGGCACCATCGAGTATGGCTACGACGTGCGCGATGGGCTCAACCGCGTGGTCGACCCGGACGGGGCGGCAGTTGATCTGACGCGCGATCGCACCGGACGGCCGCTTCAGGTCGACTTCAATGGCATCGCCGAAGCCGCGATGGGTCATGACGTCGCCGGGCGGCTCGCTTCGCTGCGCGCCGTCGACGCCGCCGGGCGCGCGGTGTACGGCGAAGACCTGCGGCGCCGCAATGACCGCATCATCGGCGTCGATGAGACCAACGGCCGGCGGGTGACCTATGCCTATGACCCGGTGGGCCGCCTGACCGAAGAGACGGTCACGCAGCCCGGCCGCGGGGCGCAGACACGCCAATATGCCTATGACCCCGATGGCAACCTCATCCGGCTGACGGTCAACGGCGCGACGCGCAACTTCTCGTATGACCGCAACGACCGCCTGCGGGACGATGACCGCTGGCAGTACACCTGGGATGCCAACGGTCGGCTCATCGAGCGCCGGCAGGCCAACCTGGCCGAGCGCTTCAGTTATGACGGCGTGGGCCGGCTGGCGCGCTTCACGCGAGCCGGCGCGGTGCCGGTCGATGTGCGCTACACCTACGACCACGACGGCCTGCTGCTCTCACGGCGCTCGGGCCCAGACGAAGAGCGCTTCGTCTGGGATCGCAGCGGCGCGTGGGCCAAGCTGATCGAGATCCGCGACGGCGAGGGCGCGCTCAAGGTGCGCTATCTGCACGACACCGAGCGCGTGCTGGGCCGCTACGACGTCGAGTCGGGCGAGTTCCAGGCGTTCATCACCGACTTCCGCGGCTCGGTGCGCGCCATCGTGGGGCCCAATGGCACCATCGAGCGCCGCACCTATGATGCCTTCGGCAATGCCATCGATGGCACCGCAGTCGGTGGCTTCGGGTATGCCGGTGAGTGGGCGGACGCCGACAGCGGCCTCGTCTACCTGCGAGCGCGCTGGTACTCGCCCGACATGCGGCGCTTCTTCACGCCCGACAAGGCCCAGCCGGACATGAACGACCCGCGGTCGCTCAACCGGTATGTGTATGCCTTTGATGATCCCATCCACTACGCCGATCCCACCGGCGAGTTCGGGCTGGTCGGCATCTCGATCAGCATCTCGATCGTCGCGGTGCTGACCACCATCGCGGTCAATGGCTGGGACATCTTTGGCATCATCGGCGGCCTCGGGCCGGGGCTGCTCTATGGCACCAGCTACTACGCGCGCTACAAATGGGCGCGCGAACGCACGGCGCTGTACTGGCCGGCGATCGGGTTCAGCATACCCATCCCGCAGATCCCATTGCTGTCTTTTGGCTTCGATGTGTCGATCGTGTTGTTCGACAACTCACCCATTGGCAAATACAGCCAATCGGTATGGCTGTTCTTCAGCTTCGGGTTGAGCGTCAGCTTCCCGCCACCGACGCCGAGCATCAACGGGCCGGGGTTGATCCCCGGCCGAAAATGGAACCAGGCCTCGCCCGGCGGGGTGAGTGGCTGGGGCGTGAGCTTCACCGGCTCGGGCGGCGCGCTCAACTGGCTGGTGTCCAGCTCGGGCATCGTCGGCATCTACGCCGGCGGCGGCGCCCAGGTCAGCTTCGGCTTGGGCATCAGCATCGCGCACGAGAACCCGTCGCCAGGCGACGAGATCCAGCAGGGCCCGAAGGATTGGGGCTGGTGCACCGATGACGACCCCTGCCCGCGCAATAATCGCGTCTGGGGCGTCGACTTCCGAGTCGCCACCGCCCAGCTGCAGCTCGACTGGAACCCGCTCGACAACTTCCTGGAGTTCAGCGCCGGGCTGTCGGTGACGTTCCCCATCGGCCAGATCGCCTGTCTGGGCACGCCGTGGTCGAGCACGCCCAACTGCGCCAACGGAGGCGAGGGTGAAGGCGAAGGCGAGGGCGAGGGCGAGGGAGAAGGCGAGGGTAGATCTTATTGGTAGCATAACGATTAAAATAAAAACGGGATTGCGACGTTGACCGTCAAGTTCACGAAGAAGAAAACGCTTTCGG
>JAGQJJ010000179.1 GCA_020430675.1 Myxococcales bacterium | reverse complement strand
CGCCGGATGGTCGCCGGTCATGACCGAGACCATGGCCAGCGTCGTGGGGGGGACGAGGGTATCTCTCGGTACCGGCCGCAGCCGTAAAAACACAGGGAAAGCATTTCGCAGCAAGGTCGCGTTGACCGGCGAGCGGCTCCAGCCATCGCTGGCGCGGTACCCGCCGTAGACCGAGACGCCATCCGCCAGCCGCAGCCGCCCGTGGTATCCGCCCGTGCTGACCGCCACACCGCTGAATCCCTGTTCGACAGCAAATTCGATGGCGGTCGGCAGATCGGCAAACGGCGCAGAACGGGTGCCATCGGCGACGTCGGGATCCGCCTGGCCGTCGACAAAGACCATGGCCTCGGCGATGCCATCGATGCCATCGCAGTTGGCATCGATCACATCGGCGTCGGGCGCGTCATCGGCGATGCCGGGATGCACCGCGGGATTTTCATCGTCGCAGTCACCGCCCACCGCGACCAGCCCCGGTGGCGCGGGGCAGAGCGGCGGCGTGGCCTGGTCGCCGAAGCCATCGCCATCGCGGTCGGGCCAGCCGGGCATGAGACCCTCGTCCACGGCTTCATCGCAGTCATTGTCGATGCCATCGCAATGCTCCTCGTCGGGCAGCACCTGGCCCGCGCACTCGCCCCAGTCGCCCTCAACACAGGTCTGCCGGCCCCCGCGGCAGGCGCCGACGCCCGCCGTGCCTTCCCACCCGTCGTAGCAGGCGCGCACCAGCCCCTCGTCGACGACGCCATCGCAGTCATCATCGACCCCGTCGCAGCGCTCGGGCGCGCCCGGCAGCCGGTCGGGGTCGAGCGGATCGCAGTCCTCATCATCGAGCACGCCGTCGTCGTCATCGTCGGTGTCGCAGGCGTCGCCGCGCCCGTCGCCGTCGGTGTCGGTCTGGTCGGGATTGGCGGTGTCGGCGCAGTTGTCGGGCCGGTTGGCCACCCCGTCGCCGTCGCGATCGGCGTCGACGCAATCGGCCTCCCCGTCGGCGTCCAGATCGGGGAAATCCTCGTCGTTCGAGCCGTCGCAGTCATTGTCTTCGCCGTCGCAGACCTCGTCGACCGGCGCCACCGGCGGCCCGCACTGCCCCCACTCGCCGCGCACGCATTGCTGCTGGGGCGCCCGGCACAGGCCCTCGCCGCCGCTCGGGGCCACGCCGCACGCTTGGAACAGGTCTTCGTCGGCGTCGCCGTCGCAGTCATCGTCCGTGCGGTTGCACAGCTCGCGCGTCGGCAGCACCTGGCCGACGCATTCGCCCCATACGCCGCGCGAGCAGGTCTGCTCGCCGTTGCGGCAGATGCCGCGCCCCTGCGTGCCCGCCGGCCCCTCCCAGCACCCGCGCACCAGCTCTTCGTCGACCCGGTTGTCGCAGTCATCGTCGCGGTCGTTGCAGTCTTCGCGGCCCTGCGGCACGCACCCGGCGTCTGGCGGCGCGCTGTCAGCCGGCGCCGCATCGGCCATCGGTTTGGCGTCGGGCATCGCCGCAGCATCCGGCGAAGCGTCCCGGCGCAGGTCGGCATCGACGATGGCATCGACCCGCGCGCCATCGGGCAGCGGACCGGCCGGATCGCCCGCGTCATCGCAGGCCAGGGCGAGCAGGGGCAGCAGCGCGAGCAGCGTGCGACGCATCAGGGCACCTCCAGTCGGCGGTGTGTAGCACAGCCTCGGTCTGCTGACGATCACTGTCAGCAGAGGCCGCGCCCGCCCTCGCTTCGTCCGCCCCGTCGCGCTAGGATCAGCGCGTCATCAACCCGCGCGAGTCCCATGCCATCGCTCATGCCATCGGCGACGTCACCCGACGTACGCCATCGCCCACCTTCAGCGACCGCTTGCGTCGCGGCTCGGGTCGCGTCGAGTGCCCCGACGTGGCCGCCAGCCGCGCCGAGAGCACCTCGCGCGTCGAAAGCTGCGCCGGCTCATCGGGGGTCAAATCGCGAAGCTGCACGAGGCGAGGCTGCACATGCTCGGCGATCAGATGCGTCTTCACCTGTTCGAGCACCCCGAGCGACTCGCCCGTCTCGGGATCCATCACCTCTTCGCCGTGGTCGAACACCGCAAATCGGTCGCCGACCCGCACCCCGTCGCGCAGGCCCAGATTGGCCACCGCGCGCCCGTCGGCCAGCATCAACACCAGCCGACCCACCAGATCATCGATCGCGTCCGCCATGGTTCGCCTCCGCTTGGGGCTCGACCGCCAGGATGCCCCGAACCGGCCAACCGCGCAATTGACGCAACCGTTCTTGAGTCGACCCCGTGTTTTCGGCACCATGCGTCAAAGGAGGAATGATGCACCGCGTCATTACCGTCGCCGTCACGCTCCTGGCCCTCTCGACCGGCTCCGCCGTCGCCGGGCCACCCGCCATCAACCAGCTCGTGCGGGCCAGGCTCGAAAAGGGCGAGGTCATCGTGCGCGAGGTGCCGCCGACCAACGACGAGGGCGTCGCGGCGAAGGCGATGGCGATCGTCGACGCGCCGCCGGTCAAGGTCTGGCCGGTGGTGCGCGACTGCCAGTACTTCAAGGACTTCATGCCGCGCACCGAAGACAGCCGGCTGATCGAGCGCAAGCCCGGCCAGTCGCGCTGCCGCGTCGAGATCGCGATGCCGTTCCCCTTCAGCAACCTGTGGTCCATCGTGACCGCGGTTGAAGAAGAGCGGCCCGACGGCAGCTTCGCGCGGCGCTGGAAGCTCGACGAAGGCACCTACGCCCGCAACAACGGCTCGTGGGAGCTGTTCCCGTGGGGTGACGATGGCCAGCGCACGCTGCTCATCTACTCGGTCGACGCCAACCCCGACATCTCGATCCCCGACTGGATCATCCGCAGCGCCCAGACCGGCGCGCTGCCCGACCTCTTCCAGTCGGTGCGCAAGCGCGTCCGCCGAAGCTGAGCCGCGCCGGGCTCAATCCAGCACCTCAAAGCTGACCTCGGCGCTCGGCGCGCCCCCCTCGACCGGGCGGACCCGCACCCGATGCCGCCCCGGCGCCAATGACCACCAGAGCTGAAACGGCCGCGCGCTGGTGCCGATGGGCGCGCCGTCGACCTCAAAGGCCAGGCTCTGCACCTCGGCGGGCGCGTCGGCCTGCATGAGCAGCCGGGCATGCACCGCGGGCGTATCGGCATCGCGCTGGAAGACACCGCCGGGGCCGGGCAACCGCACGCGCAGGGCGGCCGGCCGCGCGGGCGCGCCGGTCGGGCCGGGCGCGGTGCCCGGCAGGAACCACTCTTCGACCGGATGCGCGCAGTCCTCCGAGAACCGCGCGCCGGTCGCTTCACACAACCGCACGCGCTCCAGCCCCGCGGTGCGGAACTCGCGCGGTCGCCCTTCGCCCGCCGCCAGCCGCATCAACCGATGCCAGAGCCGCCCGGCGCCGGTGATGCCGCTCACGCCCTCCATCGGGCGGCCGTCGAAGTTGCCGACCCACACCGCGACGGTCACCGCGGGGGTGTAGCCGACCGTCCAGTTGTCGGTGAAGTCGGTGCTCGTGCCGGTCTTCGCCGCGGCGGGGAAGGGCAGATCGAGCGGATTGGCCCGCCCGAACGCCGGCACGCGCGCGATGGGATCGGCGATCAGATCGGTCACCAGCCGCGCCACCGCGACCGGCATCACCCGCTGCCCGGTCGCCACCGGCGTATCGCGCCGCCAGCGGATGGGCGCCCACTCGCCCTCATTGGCCAGCGCGCGGTAGGCGTTGGCCAGCTCGAGCAGTTGCACCTCGCCGTTGCCCAGCGCCAGCCCCAGGCCGTAGTGATCGGCGCCGCGCCGCAGGCTGGCGAAGCCCAGCGCCCTCAGCCGCGCCAACAGCCGGGCGGGGCCGACGCGGTTGGCCATCCACACCGCGGGCACGTTGTAGCTGTTGGCCAGCGCAGTGCGCAGCGTCACGAAGCCGTGATAGGTGCGGTCGTAGTTGCGCGGGCGGTAATCGCCGAACGCGGTCGGGAAGAACAGCGGCAGGTCGGGCAGGCGCGTCGCGGCGGTGAAGCCGTCTTCGATGCCCAGCCCGTAGACGAAGGGCTTGAGCGTTGAACCCGGCTGCCGGCGGCTGATCACCATGTCGACCTGGCCGTCGCGCGGCGCGAAGAAGTCGACGCTGCCCACCCACGCCAGCACATCGCCCGTCGGCGTATCGAGCACGATCGCCGCCGCCTGGCTCACCGCGCGGTCGTGCAGCTCGCGCACCGTCTGGCGCACGATGCGCTCCGCCTCGGCTTGCAACATGGGATCGAGCGTCGTGGGCACCGCGCCCGGCGTCGCGTCCTGCGCCAGCGCCCAGCTCGTGAAATGCGGCGCGACAAAGCGCGCGTCGCGGGCGGCGAGGCGGGTGGGCTCGGCCAGCGCGTCGGCCAGCGCGGCGTCGTCGATGAAGCCCACGGTGCGCATCTGGTGCAGCACCTCGACCTGCCGCCGCCGCGCCGCTTCGGGGTCGGTGAACGGGTTGGTGACGCTCGGCGCGCGCGGCAGGCCCGCGAGCAGCGCCGCTTCGGCCAGGCTCAGCGCCGCCGCCGGCTTGTCGAGGTATTGCCGCGCCGCCGCTTCAATGCCGAAGGCGCCGTGCCCGAACGGCGCGCGGTTGACGTACTGTTCCAGGATGCCGGCCTTGTCGACGGCGCGCTCCAGGCGCAACGCCCAGACCGCCTCGAACAGCTTGCCGACCACGGTGCGCGGCTCGGGGTGCACGAGCTGCACCACCTGCTGGGTGATGGTGCTGCCGCCAGCGACGACGCGCCCGGCGCGCAGGTTGTCGCGGGCGGCGCGGGCGATGCCGCGCAGATCCACGCCGGGGTGGGATTCAAATCGGCGGTCTTCGATGGCGATGAACGCGCGCGGCACCCACGGGCTGATCTGCGCGAGCGGTCGCCAGACGCCCCGGCCCTCAGCGTCGCTCAGCGCCTCGCGCAAGAGCCCGCCGTGGCGATCGAGCAGGCGGCGGCTCTCAACCCGGGCGGGCGCGAGCCACTCGGCGGGGAAGTCGACCGCGATGACCGCGATCCACAGCGCCAGCGCGCCGAGCAGCGCGCACGCCAGCGACGCCACCGCGGCGCGCAACAACCGCCTTCGCCATCGGGCCCACCGGGTCATCACGCCGCGAGTCTACCGCTTCGGCGCCCCACGAGTTAGTGTGCCGGCATGCACACACTCACCGATGGCACGGTTCACGTGTTCACCTACAAAGAAGGGCTGCTCTCCAAGGTGGCCCATGACCTGCGGCTGTCCTGCGACCGCTTCGAGGTGCAGCTCGACGGCGAGCAGGTGACCGCGCGTTTCTGGCCCGGCACGCTTGTCGTCGACGGCGTCATGCGCGATGGCCGCCTCGACGCGGGCGGGCTCAGCGCGTCTGACAAAGCCAAGATTCGCAGCAACATCCAGAACGAGATTCTGCACACCGGTCGGCACGCCGAGGCGCAGTTCGTCGGCAGCCTGAGCGGCGGCCGCCTCAGCGGCAAGCTGACGATGCTGGGGCGAACGGTCGAGGTCAGCGCGCCGGTGCAGGTCGATGAGGGGCGCGCCCGCGGGCGGGTCACGCTCACCCCGACGCGCTGGGGCATCACGCCCTATCGCGCCCTCTTCGGCGCCATCAAATTGCAGGATCGGGTCGAGGTGGCGTTTGACTTTGCGCTGCCTGTTCAGTAGCGCCGCGGGCGGACGGGCACCATGGCCCGAACGCGAAACGCGATGCGGAAAAGCTTGACCCAGAAGACAAAAGTTCGTTCGGGCTTGACCATCGGCGACCTCCATACTCGGCATCATGCCGTGCACTTGTTCAGTACTATGGAGGCGCGCTGACTTGCTACAGACGACTGTCTGCCATTACGGCGCCGGCACGTCGTAGCGGCAGGTCTTGGCGCCCGGCGGGTCGAAGCGGCCGTTGCCGTCCACATCGACAAAGATCGCGTTGGTGAGCGACCGCGGGATGCGCCGCGGGTCGTAGTCGAGGAAGCCCCGGGGCATGCGATCGCGGCCGAACGCGGCCACCACCAGCCAGGCGTCGGCGGGCAGATCCAGCTCGACGTCGCCCGCGAATTTGACCACGCCGCCCGGGTCGGTCGCGTCGAGCAACGCCACCTGATCGCAGTTGGCGTAGACCACGATCTGGCGCACATCGACCTCGGGCACCGCCTGCACCCGCAGCGAGAGCGTCACCGTGCCGTCGTTCGCCTGAACCGTGTCGCCCAGGCCCGCTTCGCCGATGTTGGCGTTGATGAACGCGCCCAGTGTGATCACCGAGCGGCCGCCGCGGACGGCATCGGTCAGCATCTGCGGCACGAACTCGGCCGGCGCGTCGGTCGGCGCAGCGAACCAATTCATCGGGTTGCCCGAGTCATCGCCGTGCACGTCCGAGTTGGCCATGGCGGTCACCCGATGGCCCAGGTTATGGAAGGTCGCCCAGTCCTCGAAGGTGCCGGTGTCATTCGGTGAGGCCGGGTCGACAAAGGGCGTGCGGATGCCGTTGATCAGCTCGACGGCGTCGAAATCCCACGACCACAGCTCATCATCGGGCGCAAAGCCGAGCCGGGTGGGATCCTGCAAGCGGGGCTCACCGGTCAGGCGGTCCCAATCGATGAGGCACATGTAGTTACAGCCCTGCCGCGGGTGGTTGAGCTGCACGACGCCGGCGCCGCGAGCGCGGATGGCGGCGAACACGCCGCCCAGGGTCAGGCCGTACCACGCCACCGGCCCGCCGCGCGGATCCTCTTCGACCGACAGCGGCGCCATCGGCCACGCGCCCATATGCTCGGGCAGGGTGGCGGTCACCTCCTGGCCGCCCACCGCGTTGATGAACGGGCCCAGGCCGGCCTCGGGGATGCCCACCCGCCAGTCGCGCACGATCTCGTGGTCGGTGCCCATGGCCACTTCGAGGCCGGTGGCCGCCGAGATGGTCATGCGGTCGGCGATCGACACGTTGCTGTCGGGGCTGGGGCCGCCGTGCATATGGCCGTCGGTGCTCAACCAGCCCGCGGTGTCGAGCAGGCGCGGCAGGCGCACGTCGAGGCGCACCTCGCCGTCGGGCGGCACGTCGATCTCCTCGGAGTGCAAGGCATATTCGAAGCCACGGGTCACCACCGCCTGGTAATGGCCCGGCGCCACCGCCAGCGTGCCCTCAAACGGCCGCACATGCGCGCGCAGGGCCATCGAGTTGCCTTGCCACAGCTCGATCTTGGCCGGCATGACCACGTCGTTTTCATCCACCACGCGGTGGGTCAGATGGCCCACCGGACCCATTTCGAGGCGCATATCGGCCTGCGGGCCTTCGATCTCGACCTCGACCGACGCGCGCCCGGGCGCGTTGGCCCGCACCCGCAGCGGCGCGCCCAGCGCTGGCTCTTGGCCGACGAAGCGGCCCTCGGCGACGACGTGCAGGTAATCGAGGCGCGCCCCGTCGCCGTCGTGGTTTT
>JAGQJJ010000017.1 GCA_020430675.1 Myxococcales bacterium | reverse complement strand
GTCGGCGATCAGCAGCTTCGGGTTGCAGGCCAGCGCCATCGCGATCATCACGCGCTGCTTCATGCCGCCCGACATCTGGTGCGGGTAGTCGTCGACGCGCTTGGCCGGGTCGGGGATGCCCACGCGCTCGAGGAGCCGGATGGCCTCGGCCTGCGCGGCCTTGCGGTCCATGCCGCGATGCTGCCGCAGCGACTCGCCGATCTGGGCGCCGACGCGGAAGATCGGGTTCAGGCTGGTCATCGGCTCCTGGAAGATCATCGCCATCTCGGCGCCGCGCAGCTTGCGCAGCTCGCGCTCGCTGATCTTCAACAGGTCGCGCCCGGCGAACCGGATCTCGCCGCTCGGGTGATATCCGGGCGGTTTGGGCACCAGGCCCATGATCGACAGGCTGGTCACCGACTTGCCGCAGCCGCTCTCGCCCACGATGCCCAGCGTCTCGCCGGCGTGCACTTCGAACGAGACGTCGTCAACCGCCTTGGCCACGCCGCCATCGGTCCGAAAATAGGTGCGCAGGTTGCGCACGCGCAGAATCGGCTCGGCCACCGCGCCCTCGCTCACTTGAGGCTGCGGGGGTCAGCCGCGTCGCGCAGGCCGTCCCCGAGGAAGTTGAAGGCCATCACCGCGACAAAGATGAAAAACCCGGGCGTGATCACCCACCGGAACTCGGTCAGGTTGGCCACGTTCTGCGCCTCGCGCAGCATGTTGCCCCACGAGGCCTCGGGCTCTTGAATGCCCACGCCGAGGAAGCTGAGCGCCACTTCGCCGAGAATGTAGTAGGGCACATAGAGCGTGGCGGTCACGATCACGAAGCTGAGCGTATTGGGCAGAATATGCCGCACGATGATGCGCATGCGGTCGAGGCCCATCGCCTCGGCGGCGGTGACGTAATCGTTCTCTTTGATGGCCAGCACCATGCCGCGGATGACCCGCGCGTTGGCCGCCCAGCCGATGAACGCCAGCACCACCACCATGATGAAGTACGACTCGGCGCTGTCGAGCTCCTGCCCGAAGGCCTGGCGCACCGTCAAGATGAGGTAGAGACCCGGGATGGCCAATATCAGCTCGACCATGCGCATCAGCACGAAGTCGATGCGGCCGCCAAAATAGCCGCTGATGCCGCCGATGAGCATGCCCAGGCTCATGCTGATCAAGATGCCCACCAACCCCACCGACAAGCTGATGCGGCTGCCGTAGAGGATGCGCGTCAGCATGTCGCGGCCGAAGCGGTCGCTGCCCAGCAGGAAGACCGGCGTCTTGCCATCGGCCGCGCCGAAGAAGTGCAGGCTGGTCTCGACGCCGAGCAGGGTGTACGTCTCGCCGCGCACGAAGAAGTCCAGCTCGATGATCTCGTCGCGGTTCTCTTCGTATTCCGGGTAGTTGGGGCTCAGACGCTTCTGGTCGTAGACAAACGGGCCGTGGAACTCGCCGGCGTCATCCCAGAAGTGCACGTCGAAGATCTGCGGCGGGTGCCAGTTGTCTTCGCGAAACTGCGTCGTGTAGCCATAGGGCGACAGGAAGCCGGCGAAGATGGCGCAGAGGTAGAGCACACCCAGGACCGCCATGCCGAACATGGCCGAGCGGTTGCGGCGCAGCTTGGCCCACATGATCTGCCAAGGTGAGCGGCTCACCATGCGGCGCTCGGTCTTCTCGGCCAAGAGCTACTCCAGTCGGATGCGGGGGTCGACAAACGCCAGGAGCAGGTCGGCGATGGTATTGCCGGCGACCAGCATCAGCGTGGCCATGAGCACCGCGCCCATCACCAGGGGTTCGTTCTGGGCGAAGACCGCGTCGACCGTCAGCCGGGCGAGGCCGGGCCAGCCGAAGACAAACTCGACGAGGAACGAGCCGGTCAGCAACGCGGCGAGGCTATAGCCGAACAGCGTGATCAGCGGGTTCACCGCGTTGCCGAAGGCGTGTTTGAAGACCACCTGCGTCTCGCCGAGGCCCTTGGCCCGCGCCGTGCGCACGTAGTCCTTGCCCAGCGTCTCGACCATCTCGGCGCGCATCTGGCGCATGTATCCGGCCATGCTGGTCGTGCCGATGACCAGCGCTGGCAGCACCAGGTGGTGGGCCACGTCGAGGAAGCGGTCCCAGGTGGTCATGTCATCCCAGTTGATCATGTCGCGCATGCCGCTGACCGGGAACCACTTGGTGGTCGCGGCGAACATGACCATCAGCAGGGCGAAAAAAACGCGCGGGATCGACAGGCCGACAAACGAGATGAAGCTCGCGGCCTTGTCCCAAAGCTTGCCCTGTCTGACGCCGGCCAGCATGCCAAGCGGCAGGGCCAGGCCCCAGGCGATGACCAGCGAGACGCCGGTCAGCAGCAGGGTGTTGACCAGGCGCTCGGTGATCAGGTCGAAGACCGGGCGGTTCTCGCGGAAGTCATGCCCGAAGTCGAGCTGCACCGCGTTCACCAGCCAGCGCCAGTAGCGGTAGAAGAGGTCGCCGTCGAGCCCGTACTGCGTGCGGAGCTGGTTGATGTAGTCCTGGGTGATCGCCGGGTCTTCGGCCAGCCGGGTGAAATAATCGCCCGGGGCCGCATAGAGCAGGCAATAGGTCAGGAAGCTGACCGCCAGCAGCAGCGGCGGGATCGCCAGCACGCGGCGCAGGATGAACGTCCACATGCGGCGGTCAGTTCCCCGCCTTGGGGTTCTTCAGGTACAGGACCTCGATGTTCCAGTGGGTCTTCGGCCGCAGCCCCGAGGGGTTGAAGTTGCCCACATTGCGCCGCGCGGCGGCGGCGGCCGAGGCGACCACAAGCTGAATCTGCGGCTGCTCGTCGCTGAAGATGTAGAGCAGCTCGTCGCTGTACTTTTTGCGCTCGGCGTAGTCATAGACCGCCACGCACTTGTGCAGCAGCTCGTCCATGCGCGCCTCCCAGGGTGTCGCCGGGGTCTTCTGCTCGGGGTGCCACGAGTGGCTGCGGCCGCTGCTGAGCATCACGTTCTTCGACTGCGCCGGGTCGGGCGGCACCGCCGAGCCCCAGCCGAGCAGCACCGCTTCAAAGTTGCGGGCGTCGCGCAGCGAGGTGACCACGTCGTTGAAGGGCACCGGCCGGATGTTGACCTCCATGCCCAGCTTCTTGAGGTCGTCCTTGATGACGTTGAGCATGGCGATGCGGGTCGAGTTCTCCGAGTTGGTGATGATGGTGAACTCGACCTTGTGGCCCTCGGCGTCGAAGAGCGTGCCGTCGCGGTTCTGGAAGCCCTCGCCCTTGAGGTACTCGGCGGCTTTGGTCAGGTCATATTTATACTGAACGACCTGGTCATTATACCATTTCTTGTTCGCCGGGCTATAGAACGACCAGAGCGGCTCGCCGCGGCCGCTGAGCACCGTGCGCACGATGCCGTCGCGGTCGATGGCGTGGCTGACCGCCTTGCGGAAGTTCTTGTTGGCGAACCATTTTTCCCGAATCGGGTCGACGAAGGGCTTGCCGTCGGCGTCCTGCCCGTCGTCCAGGTTGAACATCAGGTAATTGGTGTTGAACGAGGGGCCAAGATCGGTGACGTTATAGTCACCATCAGCTTCTTTGCGCTTGAGCAGCTCGTAGTCCTCGGGCCGCACGTCGAGCACGTCGGAGCCGCCCTGGCGGAACTGCAGAAGCTGGGCGTTGTAGTCGGGCACGATGAGGAAGACGACGCCGTCGAGGTAGGGCAGGCGGTTGCCGCTCTTGTCGACCTTCCAGTAATGCGGGTTGCGCGCGAGCAGCACGCGCTCTTCGGTCTTGAAGTCGGCGATGACAAACGGGCCCGAGGTGACGATGTCCTTGGGCGGCGTCTGCAGCGTCAACGCCTTGTTGAAGTCGCCCTTGTTGTAGGTCTCTTCAAACTTGTGCTTGGGCACGATGTAGATGCTGCCCACCGCGGCGGTGAAGAGCACGTCGGGCTGGGCCAGGGTGAAGCGGAAGTTCTGGCCGTCGATCTTCTCGAACTTGGGGAAGATCGGCTTGCCGGTCTCATCGACGCCCTGCTTGAAGAGGTCTTTGACCGAGCTGGGGATCTTCTCGTCGAGGATCAGGTTGTAGTTGAACTCGAAGTCGTCGGCGGTGATGGGCTTGCCGTCGGACCAGTTGATGCCTTCGCGGACGTGGAAGGTATAGGTCAGCCCGTCTTCGCTGCGGTCCCAGCGGTCGCAGATGCCGGGCGTCTCTTCCTGCTTGACGTTGTCGAAGCCGACGCACGACTGGAAGACCGGGCCGTAGAGGATCTCGGTGGTCGAGGTCTCGTTGGCCAGGATCGGGTTGAACGACTTGGGGTTGCCCGGCAGGGCGATGACCATCTTGCCGCCATAGCGGCCGATGTCGATGTCGTCGACCACCATCGCGTTGGCGGGCGCCGGGCCGGCAAACGGGGGCTTCGGCGTATTGGCCGCCGCGAGCCCGTCTTCGGTCTTGGGGGTCTTGCCGCCGTCGCCCGTCGGGCTCTTGCTGCAACCAATCAGGGCGAATCCGGTCGCCATCACGGCGGCGAGGAAGACGAAACCGAAGACTTTTCGCATAGTTGACCCCTGTGCGCGGTTGGTCGAGATCGGGTTACGCTACCCCGGAACGCCGCGCGGCGCAACGCGAACGGGGACCGAGGCGCGTGCAGGCGCTTGCAGGGCTTCCCCGGGCGATCGGCGGTGGTGTATAGAAACGTGCCCCTGACGCCGAGGAGACGGTTTGCGCGCCGAGCCCGCCCCGCCCATCCCCCTGTCGCCTGCGGTCGCGCCGCGGCGGCCGGTCGCGGTCGGCAGCCCATGGCCGGCGCGTCCGGTGGCGCGGCGCGCGCCTGGGCCCGAGCCTGATCGGCGCGCGCTGCTGCATGGCCCGATCACCGCGGCGGTGGCGGCGTACGCGGTTGACGCAACGGCGCTCGATGCGCCGGTGGATCCGGCGCGGGTGCTGGCCGAGCTGGTCGATCTGCGCGGCGGGGTGGCGCTCGCCGAGCGGCTGGCGCGCTTCGACGCTGATCTGCCGCACGCCTCGCCCTCGGATCCGGCGGCGGTGCGGGCCCACCTGCACGCGGGGCTCACCGAGATTGAGGCGCAGCTCGACGAGGCCTTCGATCATGCCTTTCGGCCCCGCTATCGCCTGCCGACGGTGACGCGGGCCTGGCAGCTTCTGGTGCGGGCGGGCGTGATCGACGAGCCCCGGCCGGGGCCGCGGACGCGCAAGCCGTCACCGGCCCTGCGCGCGGCGACGCGCAATCTTTGGGCGCCGTTTGGCGAGTTTCTCGATACGCATCTGAAGCGGGCTCGCTTTGCGCTGCGCGACCTGCGCGGCGAGCTGGACGGGCGGCTCTGCGGGCTGGGGCCGGACGCGGCGCGGCTGGTGCAGCTCGACGCGGCGCTGCACGAGGCGACGCGGGGCACGACCGAGCAGTGGCTGCGCCGGGTGCCGCAGACGATCGAGCAGGCGTTTGCCGAAGCGCTCTTCGCCGCGATCCGCGGGCTGCCGGCGCTGGCCACGGTGGCCGATTTTGCCCCCGGCTTCTCGCCCGAGGGCTGGCTGGGCGCGGCGCTTGGCGAGGGCCAGGCGCTGGTGCGGGCGGTGGTGCACCACGAGCGCTCGCGGCTCGAGGCGCTGGTCGAGGCGGCCTGCTCGGCTTGATCGCGGCCGGATCCCGCGCCTCATTTTCGGGTATGCTGTTGCTTTCCGTTCTGACCGGAGTTCCGGTTGGCCCGTCCCTTCCGTGCCCGTCTGCGTGTGCGCATCGCGCTGCTGCTCCTGCTGCTCGCCGGGGCGCTGGCGCTGCTGCTGCGGCCGCTGCCGGAAGAGGTGACGATCGAGGCCTTCTGGTCGCTGGTCGAGGCGCCGCCCCCAGCGGCGCGCTGCATGATGCCGGGCGGCAAGGTCGCCTGGACGTTTGAGGTGTCGCCCGCTTTCAAGGGCCATGAGCGGGTGGCGCGCGCCTATGGCCACGCTTTCATGCCCCGCTGCACGGCCGGTTGCACCGCGCAGGTGCGGGTGGTGGCCGAGCCGGTCTGGCTCGATGAGCCGGGCTGGCTGAGCGGGTACGGGCGGCTCGATGTGCCGGTGGCGCTGCATCGCACGGTGGGTACCTGCCACGACCTCATCCGCCTGCGGCTCGATCTGCACGTCGATCAAGGCGTGCGCGGGCAGGCCAAGGCGACGCTGCATCACGCCGGGCGCATGCTGGGCGGCACTTTTCGCCGCATCGACGCTGAGCTCGCGCCCTGGCCGGGCGCGCTGGCAGCAGCCAAATAGCCGTCGAAGCGCGCCGCTTGACTCGCGGGCGCCTTCGGTATGGGATGGCCCATCGCGGAGGTTCCCTTTGACCGAGACGGCTGAGATCCTGACCACCAAGGTTGATCTGCCCGGGCTGATGAAGGTGCTCGGGCACAACCTCTACTCGACGCCGAGCGTGGCCATCCGCGAGCTGGTGCAGAACGCGCACGACTCGATCGGGCGGCGGCGGCTGGAGGATGCGGCGGATTTTGAGCCGCGCATCATCGTGCGGCCCGATCCGGCCAATGGGCAGCTCATCATCGAAGACTCGGGCGCCGGGCTGACGCGCGATGAGATCGTGCGCTATCTGGCGACGGTAGGCACCGGGTATACCGGTCGGCTGCGCGACGCCGGGCGCGATGAGGGGCTGATCGGCTACTTCGGGCTGGGCTTTCTGTCGGCGTTTTTTGTCAGCCGGAAGGTGGAGCTGTTCACCACCAGCTATCAGTCGCCCGATGTCGGCTGGTGCTTTTCGAGCGCAGGCGGCGAGCGCTATTCGCTGGAGGCGGTGCCGGCGCGCGCGGTGGGCACGAAGGTGGTGCTCACGCTGAACGAGACCTTCCGCTCATTGGGCGATCCGCGGGTCTGCGGCGATCTGCTGCGCAAGTATTGCTGCCTGCTGCGCGAGCCGGTGCACCTCGATGACGCGGATTCGGCGCCGATCAACCGGCCGCCGCCGCCGTGGCGCTTGCAAGAGGCGCTGCCGACGGTGCGGCGCACGCGCATCGAGTTCGACTTTGTGGCGCGCTTCGAGCGGCGGTTCGAGCCCATCTGCACGTTGCCGTTGCGCGGTGATGGCCCGGCGCGCGGGCTGTTGTGGGTGCAGGACGGCTTCACTTATGGAACCACCGACAACCGCAACGTCTCGGTTTTTGTGCGCGGCATGCTGGTCAGCCGCGACGCGCGCGAGCTGCTGCCGGCGTGGGCGGGGTTCTGCGGCGGGGTGATCGAGGCCGATTCGCTGACGCCGACCGCCAGCCGCGAGGACTTGCAGCGCGACTCGACCTATGAGGCGGTGGCGGCGCAGGTGGCCGAGACGCTGGTCTCGGGGCTGGCGGCGCTGCCGCGCGAGCAGCCGGCGGCGTGGCGGCGGGTGCTGATGCGGCATAACGAGTCGCTGCTGGGCGCGGCGGTGGCTGATGATCGCCTGTTCGAGCTGCTGGCCGATCAGCTCAAGGTGCCCACCTCGGAGGGCGAGCTGACGATGCCGGTGCTGCGCCAGCGGTCGAAGGGGCGCATTCACGTCTCGATGGGCGAGGGCAGCGGCTACGAAGAGGTGCTGTTCCGCGCCATGCAGATGCCGGTGGTGACCGGCACGCGCTACGGGGCGCTGCCGTTCTGCGGGCTGCACGTCGAACGGCGCGGCGGCGAGGTGGTGCGGCTGGGCACCAAGCAGGGCGACGCGACGCTGTTTGATCCGGTGTCGGTCTCGCCCGCGGTGCAGGCGCGGCTCGACGCGCTGCTGGGGCGCGAGGGACAGGCGGTGGTGCCGACGCGCTTTGCGCCGGCCGAGCTGCCGGTGGTGCTGGTGCCCGATCGCGAGGCGGCGCTGAAGCGGCGCATCGAGCAGGATGAGGCCGACAAGCGCATCACCACGGCGCTGCTGGGGCTGGCGCGGCTGTACACGGCGCGCATCGACGGCGAGGTGGTGGCGCGGCTGTACGTGAACCTGGACTCGCCGGTGATCGACCGCCTGCTGCACGATGACGGGCCGGCCGAGCGCCAGGCGGCGGTGGTGGTGCGGGCGTTTGCCGATCTGCTGACCGACCGGCGCGAGGGGCTGGTCGAGGTCGACGCGGCGGCGGCGTTTGCTGGCCTGACCACGGCGTTGATGGCGTTGATCGGGGCGCCGACGACGGCAAAGGGGTGACGGATGGACATCTGGCGCTGGGTGGGTGAAGCCAAACAATCGCTGCGGTCCGAGGGGCGCAATCGGTTGGCGCTGCTGCTGGATCGGCTGCCGACGGCGACCTGCGACAACAAGCACGGGCAGGTCGACGCGATCTTCCCCGAGGCGCTGGCGCTGGCGCGCGAGGCGGGGCACCCGTGGCTGGAGGTGTTTGTGCGGCATTGGAATCTGCAGAGCCGCATCCTGCACCGGCACGAGGTGGCCGAGTGGACGGGCGAGGCGGTGAGCCTGATCGAGTTCGCCAACCGTCCCGACACGCGCGATTGCCCGCAGAGCATCTGCGTGACGCAGGATCTGGTGAACGCCTACGGCAATGTCGACGGGCCGGGGTTTGTCGACGAGCGCCTGGCGGCGACGGCCGAGACGCTCGCGCGCATCGATCCGAGCTGGCCTTGTTATCGATGCATCGGCGAGGAGCGCATTGAGGCGCTCAACGACGCCGGGCGGCACGAGGAGGCGCTGAAGCTGCTCGACGAGATGGAGCTGGCGATTCTGGAGGCGCGGCCGGCGCATCATCCGCACCCGATGGCGGGCAGCCGCATTGAGACGCTGCGTTGCCTGGGGCGCGTCGAAGAGGCGTACGCGCTCAACGAGGCGGCGACAGAGCACGCCGACGACGAGAGCACGCGGCAGTATCGCGCGCTCGATCGGGCCGAGCTGCTGGCGCTGTTGGGGCGGTTTGATGAGGCCGATGCGGCGCTGCCGGCTTTTGACAGCATCGCGGTGACGCATGGGCAGCATCATCAATGGGCCGAGATCATGATGCTGCTGGCCCGAGCGGGCGCGGTGGCCAACGACTGGCGGCTCGATCGGCGTTTTGGGCGTCTTTTTGACGACTTGCGGCGCTGCGGCGTGGTGCGCGAGGCGATCGATCTGGCGCTTTGGCGCGGTGAGCTGGCCCTGGCGCGCGGGCGGGTGGCGACCGCTCGGCGGTGTTTGACCGACGCCGAGGCGCTGGTGCCGAAGCTGCGCAAGCCGCTGGGCGCGCCGGAGAAGGTGGCGGGGCTGGCCAAGGCGGTGGCGGCGGCCCCGGCGGAAGAGGTGGACCTGGCCGAGACGCCCGAGGCGCAATTGGAGCGGCTGGGACAGGACCCCGAGGCCGATCTGAGCGTGTTGGAGGCGGCGTCGGCGCGTTGGCCCGAGAGCGTGGCGGTGCTGTTGACGCTGGCGTCGGCGCTGCGCGCGCTGGGGCGGGGCGCGGAGGGCATCACGCGATTGCAGGCGTGGTCGGCGGCGCGGCCTGACGTGCTGCCGGTGCGGTGGCATCTGGCGCAGCATCTCTTGTCGGCGGGCGACGCGGCGGGCGCGCTGGCGGCGGCGAAGGCGCTGGCCGCGGCGGATGAGGGGGCGCGCGGGCCGGCGTTGGAGCTGATGGCCAAGGCGGCCGAGGCGATGGGCGATCGGGCGGCGGCGGAAGCGGCGCAGGCGGAGGTGGTGGCGCTGGATCCGGCCGATCCGCAGCCGGCGGTCGAGCTGGCGCGGCTGCGGCAGGCCAACGGCGATTTGGAGGGCGCGCTGGCGGCGCTGGATCAGCTCGTGGTGCATGGGGCCGAAGCGGGCAGCCACGATTGGGATCGCATGACGCTCGCCACGCAGCTCGACCGCTGGGACGCGGTGCGCGAGTCGGCGGCGCGCATTGGCATGGAGCTCGAAGGCGAGGGGCCGATCGAGCTGCGCTGGGAGATCTGTCGCATTCAGGTCGACAGCGCGATCGATGACCAGACGCTGTGGGCGCAGCGGACCGGGCCGGTGACCGCGCGCATTCTGCAGATGAGCCGGCCCGAGCGGCCGCAGCATTATCTCGATGAGGTGGTCTTCGACGCGGCGCCGCTCAATGAGGGGCCGGCGGAAGGCGAAGAGGAGGACCACGCCTGGATCTATCGCCAGGTGGCGGTGCGCAAGGCCGGAGGGTATCGCATCTTTGCGCTCGATGGCGTGCACCCGGGCGCCGAGGCGCTTGATGCGCTGTACGAAGCGCTGGGCGAGCTGGGCTGCCATTGCAGCACGCGCAGCGGCGATGGCTACCAGCTTGTGCATCCCGAGACCGAGGAAGAGCTGCTCGGGATCTACGCCTTTGTCGCGGTGCCGGCCGAGGCGGCGCTCGACGCGGTGCAGCCGACCCAGCACGCGGGCGCCGATGCCGGTGAAGACATGCGCCGTCGAGACCCGGGCGTCGGTGTGCAGGGTGTACAGCGCGCTCGCCTGCCGGTTGGTCAGCGTCACCACGTCGGCCGCCACATGCGAAGGCTGCATGCGCGCGTCGCCCAGCGCGCCGAGGCCCGCGATGAGCAGCGCGACCGCCAGCGCGATGCCCAGCGCGGCGCGGCGGGCGGTGGGCCACAGATAGACCATCATCGCCAGCGCCAGCGCGGCCATGCCCGAGCGGCTCAGGGTCAGCACGCCGGTCAGCGCCAGCAGCGCGGCGCCGGCGGCAAAAGCGAGGCGTCTGCCGCGTCCGGCGGCCGTCCGCGCCCTCGAGACCGCGAGCGGCAGGGCCAGCGCGACCAGCGTCGCCAGGGTCAGCGCGCTCAGCGTCGCGCCCGAGACGCGCCCGAACGGCTCGCCGCGGGCCAGGCCGATCAGCCGCGGCACCAGATCCAGGGCGCCCACCGCCGCCGTCGCCCCGACCAGCGCCGCCACCAGCGCGCCGCGGGCGGTGGTCACCATGCGCGAATTGAGCACCAGGGCAAAAACCACCGCGCCGTTGCACACATACCAGAGCAGTCCACGCGCCGCGCCGGCGGGCAGGGGGCTGAGCGGCACGATCAGCGCCGTCCACACCAGAAAGCCGATCAGCGGCCCGTCGACCGGCGTGCGCAGCGCGTCGATGCGCTCGCGATGCACCCCGCGCCGCAAGAGGTGCAGCGCCACGATCAGCGGCGGGACCAGATACAGGCCGTCGACCTCGAAGCCGCCCAGCTTGAGGACCAGCACCTCGCGCACCTCGGGCGGCGCGAGCAGCACGGTGATCAGCAGCCAGACCAGCAGCAGGCTCGCGGTGAAGACGCGGGTCATCACCCGCAGGAAGGTCAGCACGATGAGCTGCACATCGAGCCAAAGCGACCGCCGGGCGATGTACAGCAGGTCGTACATCAGCTTGTGGCGCGGCTTCGTGTAGTAGCCGCCGCGCACCTGGGCCAGCCCGGTGA
Organism: Myxococcales bacterium; assembly: GCA_020430675.1. Next base: position 4,518 of record JAGQJJ010000017.1, on the reverse strand, counting down.
TGCCCGGCCGCACCGCGAACCGGCGCGGGTAGCCCGGCAGGCGCGTGGTGTGGTCGCCGAGAAAGATGGGCCGCAGCGGGCGCGGCCCGACCAGGTTCATCGCGCCGCGCAGCACGCAGAACAACTGCGGCAGCTCATCGAGGCGGTACTTGCGCAAGAACCGCCCGATCGGGGTGTAATGGTCCTCGTCGGGCCGTACCAGACGTTGGCCGATCACCTGCTCAGCGCCGACGCGCATCGTGCGGAACTTATAGATCGTAAAGGGTTTTTCGTCGCGGCCCACCCGTGCGCCACGATAGAGCGCGGGACCGGGCGAGGTCAGCCGCACCGCCGCCGCGATGAGCAACATCAACGGCGCGAGCACCAGCAGGCCCAGGCCGCTGGCGGTGACATTGAAGGCCCGCGTCAGCGCGTCATGGCCGGGTCGATCGGGCAACGCGATGCCCGTCGGAAACACGCTGCCCCGAATCGGGTGCGCCGCCATCGGCAGCCCCAGCGCCGCCCGCATCGCGCGCCAGCCGCGGCGTCGAAGGCTCATGCGGGGCGCCCGCCGCGGAAGCGGTCGTTGAACAGCATGAAACACAGCAAGGCCCAGAGCGGCCGGCTGTGATCGGCCTTGCGCGCCGCGTGCTCGGCCCGCAGCGCTGCCACCGCCTCGGGCCGCCAGAGGCCCAGCGCGCGCACCCGGTCTTCGGCGAGCCGCTCGTCGAGCAGCGGCCTCAATGGGCCGAGCAGCCATTGCGCCATCGGCACGTTGAAGCCGGCCTTGCGGCGCCGCAGGACTTCGGCCGGCACCCGACCGCGCAGCGCGCGCCGCAGCACCGCCTTGGTCGTCAGGCCCCGCAGTTTGTAATGCCACGGCAAGGCATTGGCCGCCTCGACCAACGTGTGATCGAGGAAAGGCACCCGCCCCTCCAGCCCGTGGGCCATCGTCGCGCGGTCGACCTTGGTCAAGATGTCATCGGGCAGATACATCGCCTGATCGCAAGCCAGCACGGCGTCCAGGCCCGCGCCGGCCTCGGGGGCGGCGAAGGCCCGCTCGAAGAGGCGCACGGTGGGCTCGATGTCAACCGGCCGCGCTTGAAGGTCGTGACGCGCCGCTTCGCTGAGGAACGACTTGAAGGCGTGATGCGCCGCCGCTTCGGGCAGCGAGGCGGCGCCGATGAAAGCCCGCGCTTTCAGGTCGAAGGCCACCTTGGCATGGCTGACCGGCAGCCGCGACACGACAGCGGGCGCCAGCTTCTGGCGAATGACCGCCGGCAAACGCCGCCAGCCGCGCGCCAATTGCCACGCGAGGTGCGTGCGATAGCCCGCAAAGACCTCGTCGCCGCCATCGCCGCCCAGGGCCACGGTGACCCGGCTGCGCGCCAGGCGTGCCAGATACCAGAGCGGGATGACGCTGCTGTCGGCGAAGGGCTGGTCGAGCATCTCGGTCAGCGGCGCGATGAACTCGTCGGGCGTGGGCCGCACCGTCTCGATGTGATGGGTGGCGCCGAAGTGCGCTGCGACGCGCGCCGCGACGGCCGACTCGTCGTAGGTGGCCTCGGCGAAACGAATGGTGAAGGCCTGCACCGGCCCGCGCTCGGCCATGGCCCAGAGCACCGCGGTCGAGTCGATGCCGCCGCTGAGGAACAGGCCGAGCGGCACGTCGGCGACCAACCGGCGCTGCACGGCGGCCCGCAGCCCTTCGCGCATCTGCTCGGCGGCTTCACCGAAGGACGGCGCCGATGGCTTGGGCACCATCGACGGCTGCCAGTACCGCCACGTCTGCGTGCGCCCCGCCTGCCAGACCAGGGCATGGCCCGGTGGCAGGTGGCGCACGCCGCGAAGCATGGTCCGCGGGCCGGGGGTATAGGTCAGGTCGAGGTAATCGTGATGGGCCTGAAGGTCGATGCCATCGTCGATGGCATCCGAGGCCAGCAACGCCTTGATCTCACTGGCAAACAGCAGCGCGCCTCCACGCTCGGCGAGGAACATCGGCTTGATGCCCAGCCGGTCGCGGGCGAGAAAGAGCCGGCGCGAGGGCGCATGCCAGATGGCAAATGCGAACATGCCATCCAACTGGCTGAGCACCTCGACATCCCATTGCGCAAACGCGGCGAGCAGAACCTCGGTGTCGGTGCCGGTGGCGAAGGCATGGCCCAGGGCTTCGAGGCGCTGGCGCAAGGCTTGGAAGCCATAGATCTCGCCGTTGAACACCAGGAAGGTCTCGCCGCGCGCGTCGACCATCGGCTGGCGGCCGTGCGGTCGCGGGTCGATCACCGCGAGGCGCCGATGGCCCAGCCCCACCGCGTAGCCTTCGCCGGCGTCGACGTACCGGCCCGCGTCGTCGGGTCCGCGATGGCGCAAGGCGTCGCGCATGCGCACCAGCCGCTCGGCGTCGAACGGCGGCGTGAGCGCGGCATAGCCGACCAATCCGCACATCAGGTGATCGACCGCAACAGCCGCTCGTAGGCGTCGACGACCGCAGCCTGCGCGTAATGGGCCACCACATGCGCCCGCCCGCGCTCGCCTTGCGCCTGGCTCATGGCTCGATCGGCGTGCGCGGCGCGGATGGCATCGGCCAGCGCGGCGGGGTCTTCCGGCGGCACCACCCGCCCGCAATCGGCGGTCTGCACCAGCGCCTCGGCGTCGCTGCCCGCGTCGACCCCGGCGATGATCGGGCGCGCGGCGGCCATGATGCCGAACATCTTGCTCGGCACGCTGGTGCCGGCCATGCCATGGCGCAGCGGCGCGAGGCCCACGTCGGCGGCGGCGAGCAGGTCGGGCAGGTCTTCGCGCGCTTGCGTGGGCAGCAGCACGACGCGCGGGTCATCGCCCAGCGCCGCGTCGACCATCGGCCGCGCCTGCCCGTCGCCGACCATCATCAGCCGCAGGTCGGGCAGGTCGCCAAGCCGCTTCCACGCCTCGACCACCGTCTCGAGCCCCTGGCTGTAGCCCATGCGGCCGCTGAACTGCACCACGAACGTCTCATCGAGCCCATGCGCCTCGCGGAACGGGTTGCCGGCCCGCGGGCGCGGCGTGATGAAGTCGACGTCGGCGAAGTTGGGGATGACCGCGATCTTGCCATCGGGCACGCCGCGGGCCAGCAGGTGCTGGCGGAAGCCTTCGCTGATGACCGCGAGGCGCGTGGCGCGGCGGTAGACCAACTTCTCCAGGCGCTCGAAGGCGCCGATGACTCGGGGGTTGGTCAACACGCCCAGGCGCACCGCGGCCTCGGGGAAGAGGTCTTGCAGGTTGTAGACGAAGGGCACGCCGCGCCATCGAGCGAGCGCCGCGTCGACCAACCCCAGCGTCAGCGGCGGCGAGGGCGTGAAGACCACGTCGACCGGCCCCACCGCCAGCGCCGCCGCCAGGGCGGTCGCGGTGAACGAGGCGTAATTGGCCATCTTGGCCGCTGCGCCGCCCTCGGGCGCATAGAGCCAGACGCGGTGGATGTCGACGCCGTTGTGCGCATCGCGGGCAAACAGGCGCCCGCGATACGGCGCTTCAATGCGGCCCGTCTCGTGATGCGGGAAGGCGCAGACCACCGTCACTCGATGCCCGCGGGCGACGAGGCCCTCGGCGAGCCCGGTCATCAGCGGCGCGTTGCCGAGGCGGTCGGGGTGGTAGTTCAGCGCCAGGAGCAGGACGTGCATCGGCCTCCGCGGGCACCCGTCATGTCAGGTGCGCATCTTGCGGACGTGCGCCTCCCCGATCAATCGTGGACCTCCGGGCACCCGCTGCGGTCGGGCGGATAAAGCGGAATCGGCTTGTTGATCGGGCAGTTGAAGAAGTTGAGCGGGTCGCCTTGTTCTTCGGCGCAGCGCAGGATGCCGGTCACGAAGCCGCGCGTGCAGGCGTCGCCGGCCTGGAAGTAGACCACCGGGTTGTCGGGGCGTGAGGCGACGCAACCGCGGTTGTCGCCGGGGCTGAAGAACACCTGGCAGCCGACGGGGTAGGGCGTCGCTGGCGGGCAGGCGGCGGTGAGGCAGTCGCCGAGAAGGAAGATGGGCACCTCGACCGGGCCGCACTCGGCGTCGGCGCCGTCGCAGTCTTCGTCGACGCCGTTGCCGCACACATCGATGCCCGGCCGCACCGCGCCCTCGCAGGGCCCGAAGTGGCCGTCCGGGTCGCAGGTGCGCGAGCCGGCGCGGCAGGCGCCGACGCCGTCGCGCGGGCTGCCGGGGCAGGCCTCCATCGCGCCCGGCGCGCATTCGCCGCAGCCATCGTCGATGGCGCCGTCGCAGTCGTCGTCGAGCCCGTTGCCGCAGATCTCGTCGGCCGCGCACATCATGCAGCCCTCGTCGGCGCGGCCATCGCAGTCGTGGTCGACGCCATCGCATCGCTCGGCGGCGGGCAGCACCGCGCCCTCGCAGGGGCCCCACATGAAGTCGGGCTGGCAGCGCTGCACGCCCGCGCGGCAGGTGCCGACGCCGATCTGGGCCGGCGCGGCGGGGAAGCAGGCGCGCGAGACGCCCATGCCGCACGCCTCGGCGCACCCCTCGTCGATGCGGCCGTCGCAGTCGTCATCCGAGG
>JAGQJJ010000178.1 GCA_020430675.1 Myxococcales bacterium | reverse complement strand
TGGGCAAACAGGGTTCGCCATCGTCGACCGCCTGGCAGACCGCCGCCGATACCGGCGGCCATCGCCGGCCCTGCCATCCCCGCCAAAACGCACGCGCGCAGCGCGCGATCGGCACGTTCGCCTGGTCACCTCTCCATCCCAGCGGACAAATGCGCCCGGAAGGCAGAACAGATGCCATCGTGGCCGCCGCAAATCCCACGATCCACGTTCGTTCATGCAATGGCATCGAGATGCCATCCCCCCTCGTCGGCAGCGCCGCGCGTGACCGCGCCGACGCATCGCCGTCCGTGCGTGCACGGTCCGGCGCACCGCTGCGAGGCGAGGCGGTCGCTTCATCAGCCGCGCTCCCCACCCCCGGCGACGACCCGCGGGCGCTCCGACGTGGGCGGTGGCGCCGCAGCGGCGCTGCGCCGCACCGCCGACAAGTACAGCCGAGTCGTCTCCAGGCTCTCATGGCCCAACAGATCGGCCAATTCGACCAGATCGCCCTCATTGGCCAGGAAGCCATTGGCAAACGTATGCCGCAGCGTGCCGGGCGATGCCTTCACCTTGGCGAAGCCACAATATTTGCGCAGCAGGCGCTGCACCGCGTTGGCGGTCAACGCGCCGCGCTCGCCGACAAACAGGGGGCCGGGCTCTTCGCCGCGCTCGTTGAGATAACGCCGCAGCTTTCGGCGCCCGTTGACGCCCAGCGTCAGCCGCCGGCAACGCGCCTGGGTGCGTTCGTCTTCGACGGTCAGCGCGCCGCTCTTGACCCCAAGGTGAATGTCATCGACCTGCAATGCCACCAACTCGCTCACCCGCAAGCCGGTCTCGAGCAGCGTATAGATGATCGCCTGGTCGCGTGGCCCCGCCCGGCGCTCCACTTCGCGCAGGAAGCGGCGCAGCTCCAGGTCTGAGAGCCCGCGGGGCTCGCGTGGCCCCTGTGGCACCGCGTCGACCCCCCGCACCGCGCCGAGCCGTGGTGGCGCCAGGTCGCCGCGGCTGCGGCCCCAGGCGGCGTAGCGTTTGAGGAAGACCAGCTTTCGGTTCACCGTGGCCGGGCGCATGCCTTGCGCCTGCAAGTGATCGCGAAATGCGGTGACGTCGTCGCCGTTGAGCCGTTCGAGACCAAACGGCGCGCCGCGGGCGCTGGCATACCACTCCGTGAAGCCGACCCAGTCGCTGCGATACGAACCGATCGTCTTGGGCGCGCGTCCCCGCCGCTCCAAATCGGCGACAAAGTCGGCGAACCGGGCCTGCTCGTCCGCCGGGGGCGATGACATGATGCCATCGCGGGTGCGAGTCTTCATATGAGCCTCCCTGCGCGCGCCCCCGAGGGCGACGCGCGCCGATGCCGGGACCGGACGTCGCCCGCCGACGGACCGCGTCCGTCGCGGACGACCCTGCCCGGGCGTCCGATCCGATCTCTTCTTTTGGCACCCACGAAGGTCACGCCGCGGCGCCACGGCGCGATGCCATCGCGCGCCGATGCGTTCCCCTCCGCTCGTCGATGCCAGGTGATGCGGTCGCGCCGCGGATCAACCCTGCAACAGACTCAGAACCGACTGGGGCGAAGCGTTGGCCTGTGCCAGAATCGACACCCCCGCCTGCTGGAGAATCTGGTTCCGCGCCAGGTCGGACGTCTCTTCGGCGAAGTCGGCGTCGCGAATGCGGCTGCGCGAGGCGCTGCTGGCTTCGATGACGGTCGTCAGGTTGGCCAGCGTCGATTGCATGCGGTTGGTCACCGCGCCCAGCTCGGCGCGGTCGCGGGTGACCTGGGCGATGGCTCGGTCGAGGCGCAACAAGGCTTCGTTGGCATCAAACCGGGTCAACACATCGACGGTGGTCACCGCCTCGTTGGCGTTGACGCCCACCAACTCGTTGTTGATGAAGCCGATGAAGGCTTCATTGGCCCCGCTGAGCTCGTACTGCTCTTCGCTGTACAGGTTGACCGATGCCGTCTGCACCACCGGTGCGGCGCCGATGCCGGCGAGCACGTTGCCGGCGCCGTTGAAGGTCACCTCGATGTTTCGCCCGTCTTCGGCGCGCAGCATGAGATGCCCGCGCTGGTCGAGCGAGGCGCTGACGCCGGTGCGCGTGAAGACCTCGTTGATCGCGCGCACCAATGTGTCGGTGGCGTCGTCGCCCGCCACGCGGATGCCGGTGATCGTCTGGCCGTTGATGGTGATGTTGTTGACGTTGTCGAGCGTGCCACCAGTGATGGCATTGGGCGCGATGAACACCGTCGGCAGCGGCTTGGCCGTGACCCCATGGTACTCGGTGGTGTCATTGATGGCCGCCGCCTTGGCGATGGCCGAGCCATCGGGGTTGGCCGTCGAGTAGGGGTCATCCTCGGGCTGCGTGGCGCGAATGGTGATGCCATTGATGATGACATCGCCATTGGCCAGCGGGTCGGTGGTGACCGGCGTGCCGGTCTGCGTCGCCTGCCGCCCGACCGTGATGGCCCGCGCGTCGCGGATGCGCACTCGCACCGTCTGGCGCGCAAACGCGCCGACGTGGAAGAAGGCATCGACAAACGAGCCATCGAGCAGCTTGGTGCCATTGAAGGTGGTGTTGTTGCCGATGCGGTCCAGCTCGTCTTTGAGCTGCTCGATCTCATCGTTCAGCGCCGCGCGGTCGGCATCGCTGTTGATGTCGTTGGCCGCCTGAATGGCCAGCTCACGCATGCGCTGCAAGATATTGGTCGATTCGCTGAGCGCGCCTTCGGCCACCTGCGCGAGCGAGATGGCATCGTTGGCATTGCGCACGGCCTGGCTGAGCCCGCGAATCTGGCTGGTGAACCGTTCGCTGATGGCAAGCCCGGCGGCGTCGTCGCCCGCGGTGTTGATGCGCAGACCGCTGGAGAGGCGCGCGAAGTTCTTCGCGAGGCGGTTCTGGCTGTGAAGGAGGCTGCGCTGCGCGTTGATCGACGCAACGTTGGTATTGACGTACAGTCCCATGGGTATCCTCCGTGGATACACCTCGAGCCCATCCCAGACGAGCTTCGAGGGCGGCTTCCATGCCTTCGGGTCGATGAGCCTGCATCCTGCAAGCCCGCGTCATCTGTCTCTTTTCGGCTGCGGTCGCCAGCTTCGGCGGGTCCGGCCGTTCACCCCCTTCATCGGCACCGAAGCCGTGATCCTGAGAAAAAAGTGCGTCGTTATCTGAATAATTCTCGTGCGGCCCTATCGCGCCTCGCTATGCGGCGAGTTTGTGGAACTCGCGTCCGGCTCACAACCGCGCCATACTCGGCATCGCGTACACCTCGGGGAGGACAAACGTGACGCTCAAGCGCATCCTGTCCGTCGCGATCATCGCCGTGCTGCTCTTTGTCGGCGTGAAGTTCGCGATGGTTTATGTGAACTACCTGCAGGTCAAAAGCCTGATGAGCTCGGAGGCGCTCGACGCGCGCCGGACCGAAGCGGCCGAAGGCGACATCGAGGCCAACATCCGCTCACGCGCCGCGGTCAGCAGCGCGACTCTGCCCGAAGACGTGGAGTACTCGTTCGAGGGCGTCGGCGAGCCGGAAGAGGATCTGGTGGTGCACGCCAGCTACACCGATGTGGTGGATCTGATCGTCGTGCAGGTGCCGATGAAGATGAACGTGACCGCCGTCGCCGAGCCGCCGATCGACTGATCGAGCAGGCTCAGCTGACCCGTTCGAGCACCGCCGCTGCGCCGAGGCCACCAGCGGCGCAGATGCCGAGCAGCGCGGTCTCGCGATCGGCGGCGTGCAGCTCATTGGCCATCGTGGTGACCATGCGCGCCCCGGTCGCGCCGAACGGATGGCCGATGGCCACCGACCCCCCATGCACATTGAGCCGCTCGGGGTCGATCTCGCCGACCGCCTGGCTGCGCCCGAGCCGGGCCCGGGCGAAGGCGGCGCTGCCGAGCATCTTGAGCACGCAGAGCACCTGGGCGGCGAAGGCTTCGTGCAGGTCGACCAGATCGATGTCGGCCAGGCTCAGGCCGGCGCGGTCGAGCGCCTTGGGCATCGCCAGCGCCGGGCCCATCAAGAGCTGGTCGGCCGGGTCGACGCCGGTATAGGCCCACGACCGGAACGCCGCGAGCGGCGTGTAGCCCAGCGCGCGGGCCTTCTCTTCGCTCATCAACAGCACCGCGGCGCCGCCATCGGTCAGCGGGCTGCTGTTGCCGGCGGTCAGCGTGCCTTTGCGCGCAAAGACCGGGCGCAGCTTCGCCAGCTTCTCGACGCTGGTGTCTGCGCGCACCATGGTATCGGCGTAGACCCCGGCCGTCGCTGCGACCTCGCGATCGAAGCGCCCCGAGCGAATCGCCGCCGCCGCCCGGTGGTGGCTGCGCACCGCGAAGTCATCTTGCGCCTCGCGCGGGATCTCATTGCGCCGGGCCATCTCTTCCGCCGCTTCGCCCATGACCTGGCCGGTCGTGCGCTCGGCGATCTTGGGCGCCTTGGGCAGAATATCGGTGAAGGGCGCCAGCTTGCCGATGGCGCCGAGCACATCGCCGGGCGTGGCCTTGCCGCCCATGGCCACCGGCGCGAGGGCGTGCACCACCTTCTGCGGCATCTTGATCTCGGCGTTGCTCGTCGAGTCGCTGCCACCCGCGATGGCCACGTCGTACTCGCCGCGCTCGATGGCCGCCGCGGCCAGGGTGACCGCCTGCAGACCGGTGGCGCAGGCCCGGGTGCAGGTCATGGCCTCGACCTCGGGCGGCAGCTTCAGATCGAGCGCGATCTCGCGACCCACATTGGGCGCGAGGCCGGGCAGGATGACGCCGCCCCAGACGATGCTCTCGATCTCGCGCCGCGGCAGGGCGTAGCGCTCCATGAGCGCGCCGACCGCGGCCACGCCGAGCGCGATCGAGTCGAGCTTGAGGTACTCGCGAAACGCCTTGACGAAGGGGGTGCGCACCCCGCCGATGATGACCGCTCGCCGCGCCATGGTTGGCCTCCTCAGGCGCCGATGAAGAGGCCGCCGCAGACGCGGACGACCTCGCCGCTGAGCCCGGCGGCGTCGGGGGTGCAAAGGAAGGTGCACAGCTCGGCGACGTCCTCGGGCAATCCGCCCTGGCCCAGCGCCGACATGCGCCGCCCCACCTCGCGGGTCACCGCGGGGATGGCCGCCGTCAACCGCGTCTCGATGAAGCCGGGCGCGATCGCGTTGACCGCGATGCCGCGTCGGCTGAGCGTGGGCGCCAGGGCGCGCACATAACCGGCGACCCCGGCCTTGCTCGCCGCGTAGTTCGTCTGGCCCACATTGCCCGCGAGGCCGGCGACGCTGCTCAGGCAGACCACTCGGCCGCCATCGCGCAGCGTGTCTTCGAGCAGGGCGTCGTTGATGCGGAGAATGGCGCCCAGATTGACGTCGATGGCCTGATCCCACTGCTCGGGCTTCATGCGGGCCAGCGTCTTGTCGCGGGTGATGCCGGCGTTGTGCACGACGATGTCGACCCCGCCGAACTCGGTCTGCAAGACCTCGCGAATCTGCGCCGGCGCGTCGGCGGCGGTGATGTCGACCATCAGCGGGCGGCCGCCGATCTTCTGGGCGATCTTTGCGGTGGCTTCTTCGTCGCCGGGGCGGTCGAGGCAGATGACCTTCGCGCCCTCGGCGGCCAGCGTCGCGGCGGTGGCGGCGCCGATACCCCGCGCGGCGCCGGTGACCAGGGCGACCTTGCCTTCAAGCGGCCGCACATAGACCGGATCGGCCTTGTGTTCGACCGCCGACGACAGGCGCCAGGGCTGGCCGGTGATGAACGCCGAGCGCTCTGAGAGCAAGAAGCGCAGCAACGCCGGCAGGCGCTTCTCGGCGCGACCCGTGACGTAGACCACATGCGCGGTCGCGCCCTTGCGGCCGATCTCGCGGGCCACGCTGCGCACGAAGGCGTCGAGGCCGGCGCGCGTCGCCGCTTCGGCCGGGTCGCGCGACTTCTCGGGCGGGCGGCCGAGCACGATCACGCGCCCGCAGCTTCGCAGGCGCGGCAGCCAGCCGTGCAGCACGTCGTAGAGGCGCCGCAGATCGGCGGGCGCCTTCATCGTCGAGGCGTCGAGCACGATGCCGTGCACGCGGGCGTCCTCGGGCGCTTCGAGCGGCACGAGCCGCGCCGGGCGACCAAACGCTTCACCGGCGGTGCGCCACGACTCGGGCACTTCGTCGAGGCCCACCAGATGCGGATCGGCGCCCGCTTCGGCCAGCGTCTCGGCGACGACCGCGTCGAGCTGCCCGTCGATCGCGGTGTCGACGACGATGGTGCGATCCTGCAACGGCCGGGCGACGCGCGCGCCTTTGGCCCGCGCCAGCTTCTGCGGCGTCGGGATGGGCAGCCCGAGCTGCTTGACCGCCTGCTTGAACCAGGGGTTGGCGCTGAGTTCGACGAGCATGTCGCTCATGATGGGATCTCCTCATCGGGCGAGAGGGCAAAAGCGCCGGTCAGCCAGGCGGGCGCGCCGGGCGCGGGGCCGACGAAGAACTCGTGGTCGCGCACGAAGACCTGCGGCGCGGCCGGCAGCTTGAGCGGCTTGGTGAAGCGCACGTCGACCACCGCCGGCAGGTCGGGATCGCCGGCCCACAACGTGCGGCGCAGGCGCTCCAGCGCGATGGCCAGCGTGCCGAAGCCGTGCAGGATGGTGCGGCCGAAGCCGGCGGCCGCCGCATAGGGCTGCAACCAATGGATCGGGTTGAAGTCGCCGGTCAGGCACGCAAAAGCGAGCCCGGCATCGGCCGGCAGCCGGCGTCCGCCGAGCGGCCGGGCGTCGACCGGCACCAGCGTCGGCGTGCGCTTCTTCGTCTCTTTGGGCTTCTCGCCCAGCGGCACCAACGCGCGCAACTCGGCGACCATCGCTTCGACGCCATCGGGCGTGGCGGTCACCAGCCGCTGCGTCAACAGCGCGCGCCGGCCATCATCGTCGATGCTGGCCAGATTCGCCGAGAGATGCAGCGGACTCTTGGCCGGCAGCGGCGCGCGCACCTCGATGCGGCAGCCGGCGTTGAGCACCTTGCCCAGCGGGTATTGCACCCCGTCGAGCGTGCGCTGCAAGAGCGGGAAGCCCCATTGCGGAAAGAGATGCGGCGGCACGCGCCCGCGCCAGGCCGATGGCTCACCGCCCGCCCAGCGAATGAAGTCGGCGACCATCTGCGGATCGCGGGGCGGCACGATGGCGGTATAGGTGGGTCCGGGCACCGAGGTCAGCGGCGCCGACGCCACGCCCAGCCGGCGCGCGGCGAGCTGCCAGGCGACGCGGCCAAGCGCCGCGACCACCGGGCCCTGATGGCGGATATGCTCGTAGGGGACGCGCATTCTGCCCTCCGATCATGGCGGACTTTCGCAGGCCCGGGCAAAGGCTCCTGCTGCGTCAGCCGATGCACCGCCATCGGCTGTGTTTCTCACCGCTCGGCGCAGCGCTGCTACGCCTTCGGGTTCCCGCCTTGCCGCTGTCGGCGCCTCG
>JAGQJJ010000177.1 GCA_020430675.1 Myxococcales bacterium | reverse complement strand
CCGGTTCGCTCGCGCGGAGGGTTCCGCGCGAACGCCTTCTAGCGCCGACCTGGGTTTCAAGTCAACGGCCGCGGCCCCGGGGTTTGCCGGGCCTCTTTTGGCGCGTGTTTCCTTTCGCGTGGGCGTCCGGTCACGATTCTTCGAAATGCGGCGCCAAATCCTGCCGATCTGCTGCAAAAGAAGGTTGTCGACGGCGGGTGATGCATATACGTTAGCGCCGCATCCACCACCCCATGACAGGAGGAGTCCATGCAAGGGGGAATTGCGGGCATGATCGTTCCGTTGGCGATTGCGATCCTGGTGATCGCGTCCATGTGGAAGATCTATGCCAAAGCTGGGCAGCCCGGATGGGCCGCCATCATCCCGATCTACAATATCGTCGTCCTGCTGAAGATCGTAGGCCGGCCGGTCTGGTGGATCATTCTGTTCCTGATCCCGATCGTCAGCATCATCGCGCTGATCCTGATCTACGTGGATCTGGCGAAGTCTTTTGGGAAGGGCGCCGGCTTTGCGGTCGGATTGCTCTTGCTGGGCTTCATCTTCCTGCCAATCCTGGCCTTCGGCGACGCCCAGTATCAGGGCCCGGCCGCCGGCAAGGCCTGATCCGGACCGCCTCGTCACGACGCGCCATGAGGGAGTGGCGCGTCGCTGACCGACCCCCCGCCTGACCGCATCGTCCGCTTCTGGGTGCATCGCGCCAAGAGCGTCCGCGTCTGCTGCTTCAACATCGCGCCCGGCTTTCCCTCGCGGCCATCGCCAGATGGCGGGGCGCAGTGCGGCATTATTTTTTTGTCAGCGGAGTTGATCGGACGCCGATTTTGGCATGTAACTGATGTCACCGTTCGACGTATTGGACGGGCGTCAGGGGCCGATGGACGGCCCTGCCGGCACTGCGCCGGAATCAAACGCGCAACGAGCGCATGGGGACGAAGCATGAAGCGTGGTGAGAAGCTGACTCTGGGTACGCTGACCTTGGGCCTGGCGCTCGGGGGCTTGTCGTTGGGCGTGGCCGGCTGCGGCGGCAGCCAGTCGAAGGGCGACGACGCGCAGCAGGCCGCGCCGGGCGGTGAGAGCGGCGGCGGCGCCGAGGGCAAGTGCGGCGGCGAGGGCAAGTGCGGCGGCGAGGGCAAGTGCGGCGGCGACAAGGCCGGCGGCGAGGCCGCGGGCGGCGAGAGCGCCGGCGGCGGCGAAGCCAGCTGCGGCGGCGAGGGCAAGTGCGGCGGCGCGGAGTAATCCGACGCTTCCTGCTGTCTCGCTGACCATCCCATGAAGGCGGCAATGCGCCTCGGCCTGCCCGATCTCGGCTTCGGGGTGGGTCTGCGCCGAGCGCACTGGGCCGACATCTGGGATCACGCCGACCGTATCGATTTTCTTGAGATTCTCTCTGAGAACTTCATGCGGCGCGGCGGTCGCGTCCGCGCGGTGCTCGACCGGGCGGCCGCGACCTTCCCGCTGGTGCTGCACGGCACCGAACTCTCCATTGGCCGACCCGATCCGCTCGACGAGGGTTACCTCGACGCCCTGGCGGATCTGGCGCGAGTGACGAAGCCCGAGTGGTTCTCTGACCATTTGTGCTTCAGCTCGGCGTTTGGGGTCGACTACCTCGACCTCATCCCACTGCCTTTCACCGAAGAGGCGGTCGAGCATGTCGTCCGGCGCGTCAAGCAGGTGCAACACCGGATCGGTCTGCCGTTTTTGCTCGAAAATCCAAGCTATTACATCACGTACGCAGCCTCTGAGATGAGCGAGGCCGAGTTCCTCGCCGAGATCGTGCGCCGCGCGGACTGCGGGCTGCTGCTCGACGTGAACAACGTGTATGTCAACGCCCGCAACCATGATCTGGCAGAACCGGGGGAAGGTACCCGTCGCGAGCCGAGCGAGGCGCCGTCAGCGGCGAGGCGCGAGCCCGAAGGCGTCGCAGCGCGACGTCGAGCGGTGAGCAACGAAGCCGATGCCGGTGGGGCGTTCGGCGCAGCAGGGGACTTTCCCCGGGGGCTGCCAGACTCCAAGGCGTTCATCGAGGCGCTGCCGTTGGAGCGCGTGGTGCAGATCCACCTCGCCGGGCACGAGGATCAGGGCCATGTCATCATCGACACGCACGGCGATCGCATGGTCGACCCGGTGCTCGATCTGTACGCCTGGACGATCGCGCGCACTGGCCCCGTTTCGACGCTGATCGAGTGGGACAACAACATCCCCGGCATCGAGGCGCTGGTCGACGAGGTCGAGCGGGCCCGTGGGGCGCTGCGGTGACCCTCAACGAGATTCAGCGGGCGATCGACGAGGCCTTGCGCGGCGTTGTGCCCATCGACGAAGCGGCGCGCCAGCTCGGCGCGGATGCGGGGCGACTGGTCATCTACAAGCGCTTCTTTGAGGCCCATGTCGCCGAGGCGCTGGCGGTGAACCTGCCCGTGACCCAGGCGACGCTCGGTGATGCCTGGCCCGGCTTGTTCGATGCCTATCTACACAGGCACCCACCGACATCCTGGGCGCTCAACGAAGCGGCGGCGGCTTTTCCAGGGTTTCTGGAGGCCGAAGAGCGCGCTGGCCGCGACGGCGTGACGCCCTTGCATACCTGTCTGGCGCAGTTTGAGTGGGCGTTGTTTGTCGCGACGGCGGACGCGCAGGCGATGCCCGACCCGGCCGACCTGACCCGGCCCGCGGTCAACCCGACGCTGAGCATCCTGTCGTTTCCCTATGCGCTCGCCGACTTTGTGCTCGCGTGGCGCGGGGGCGCGCGCCCGGCGCCGCCCGAGCCCCTCGCCGAGCCGATGCCGGTGCTGTTCTATCAGAACCCGCATACCGGCATGGGCCGCTTCCAGAAGCCGTCGGACGAGGTTTTGCTCGCCCTGAAGATCGCCGACGAGGGGCTCTCGGTCGGCGCGGTCGCCGAGGCGATCGGGGTGCCCGTCGCGGTGGTTGAAGCCGCGGTCGCCGCAGCGGCCCGGCTGGGCGTGATCATCGCGCCGGCGCGGTGAGCGCATCACGGATGGCGGCGTCGGGCGCCGGTTCAAACTGCGCGCGACGCCCGTTGAAGCGCACCCCGAGCCCGGCAAAGAATGGCTCCATATCGGGGAAATCGACGCGCGCAAGGGCGGCCTCGGCGGTCGTGGTGAAGCGCCCGTCGAGGCCGCGATCCGCGGCGCGCAACAGGTCTGCGGCGGGCCGCGTCGGTCCGGGCGCGAGGGCCTGTCGCTGCCAGAGCCGCATCGCCGCGTCCAGGCTGGACCCCGCGCGCCGCAGCTCGATGTCGCGTTGCAGCGCCCACGCCGCGCCGCCCCAATACACCCGCCAGAAGGCGTAGGTCTGGTACATCGCGGCGCTCTCGGCGCCCAGCGGCCGGCCGGTGCCGAAAAGGCGCCCGCGGCCGAAGCCGGCGGCCAGCTCTTCGAAGAGTGCCTCGGGCGTGCGGTGGCCGATTCGGGTCAGGGCGACGTAGGCCAGATAGGTCACGATGCCCTCCGACAGCCAGGCGTCGGCGCGGTCGACCGGCGGCATGCCCAGATGCAGCAGCTCGTGCGCGGCCGTCCAGTCGGTGTCGAGCGCCGCGGGGGTCACGTCGACGCCCACGTAGAGGATGACCCCCGGTCCACCGCCACGCTGCGTGCCGCCGAAGCCCACGTCGTCGCCGCCGTCGCCGACGAGCGTCACCTGGATCGCGGGCACCGGCAAGCGGCCGTAGATCGTCGCGGCGGCGCGGCCGGCGTCGGTCAGCCAGCGGTCGAGCGCCGCGCGCGGGGTGCGAAAACGCGAACCGAGGCGCGCCACGTCGAGGCGTCCGCCGGCGACGGGCAGCGTCCAGCGCTCGAAGGCGCCGAAGGTCACGCGGCCGCGATAGCGAAATGCGTTCCACGGCACGTCGAAGCCGCCGTCGCCGCGCGCGGGCCACGGGCACGACAAAGCGAGGCCCGCCGGCAGCTTGAACCGCGCCGTGACGCGCAATGCCTGTGGAGTTGGCAACGCGGGCGGGCGCCAGAGCCACTCGCCGACGCGCGTGGCTCGCACCGGGCCCTCGGCCTCGGTTCCAAAGTCCTCGGCGAGCGCCGCAAGATCGACGCGATACCGCACGCAGTCGCCGGGTTGGCTGGCGGGCAGCTCGATGCCGCGCGCGCTCACTCGAAGCGGCGCCGCCTGGCCGGCGCGCAGGCGGGTCGGCGCGCCGCGCAGCCAGCGTTGTCCGCCGGCGAGGCCCGGGATCAACCAGCGGGGCGGCATGTCAGCAAAACACAGGGTCGCCGACAGCGTGTCGAGAGGGGCGTCGACCTCGATCTCATAGGTAAACCGGGCCGCTGGCTCCATCTGCCGAGGCGCCTGGGGCGCGCCGCCACAGCCCGGCAGGCCGGCCCAAGACAGCACAAGAATCACAAGGGCGCGCGGCGTCGCGCGATGCAGGGCGCAGGTTGCCAGTTTTGCCTCCGCGGCTTGGCCCATCTTGATCGCGCGACCCGGCGTCGAAGTGCAAGTGCGGTGGCCTTTCGCTGTTTTGGGCCCGACATTTTCCGCTAAAGTGCAGCTCTACACACACCGCACCGGGGGGATTGCGGCCGATGCTTCGGGATCGAGTCGGGCGATGGGGACTGCTTGGTCTTTTTCTCGCCTGCGCAGCATGCGATGGGGGAGGCGAGGCTGCGACCGGACCCGATGGGATCGACGCCGCCGCCGACGCGATGTCGGTGGACGCGCAGGTCGGGCCCGATGCAGCCGAGATGGCCGATGCCGCGCAGATGGCGGACGCCGCCGTCGTCGACCTGGGCCCACCGCCGGCCGTGGTCGACCCCGCCCGCCAGATCGAAGCCGAGTCCCTGCTCGCGACGCCGGTGAACGCGGTCGTTGCGCTGCCCGACGACGCCGTGCTGGCCGAGAGCCAGGGCGCGTTGCACCTGATCGATGCCAACGGCGCGGTCGACCTCGGCCCAGGCGAGGATCTGCGCGGCGCGGCGATGATCGACGGCGCGTTGGTCGTGGCGCTCGGTGGCGGGCTGTTCATCGAGACCGAAGCCGGCCTGGTCGCTTCGCCGCTGGCCGAGCATCTGGGCGAGGTTCGTGGCCTCACCACCACGGGCGATGGGGCGCTGTGGGTCGTCGACGAAGAAGGCCTGCACGTCTGGCGCGACGGCACGCTGCGCGGCGTGCACCCCGAAGGCGAGATGCCCTGGGCCGAGGCGCGGTATGCCCCGGGTGCATGGGCCGGGGAGGCCGCGCTCTGGATCGGTGGCGCGGAGCGCCTGCTGGCCGTCTCGTTGGTCGACGCCCAGCCGATGGCCTGGGCGGTGGACGTGGGCGCGCCGATCGATGGCCTCGCCGCCAACAGCGAAGGCGGCGTCTGGCTCCTCGCGGGCGGCGAGCTGTGGCATGTCGACGTCGACGGCGACTGGCAGACCTGGGCGCTGCCCTTCGTGCCCACCGCCCTGGCCGGCCATCACCGCGCGCCCGATCTCTGGCTGGCCGAGGGCGACGCGCTTTGGCAGTACCGCGAGGGGCGCTTCCGGCCGGTCGAGGGCGTGGCGCCGTTTGATGGGCTGCGCGCTGAAGACGATGGCTCGGTCCTGCTGCACGGCGCGGGCGGCCTGGATCGCGTGCGCCCCGGGCGGTTTGTGCGCCTCTCGGGCGTCGACGAAGGCGATGTTCTGGAGCAGATGCGCGCGGTGGCGATCGAGCCCACGCGGCCGGATTTGATCGCGCGCCTGACCGCGACGATCGACGAGGGCGCCCCCATGGCGCTGGCCGGGCCGCCTTGGGCGGTTGAGCTGGTCCCGGTCGAGCTGGGTGAGGGCCCGCATGTACTGACCGTGGCCGCGACCTACACCGATGACTTGCAGGTCGAGGTGCAGGTGCACTTCGTGGTGCAAGGGCCGCCCACCTGGCGTGGCCATGTCGAGCCGCTCTTTGTCGCGCGCTGTGATCAGTGCCACGGCGAACGCGGCTACGCGCACCGCATGGACGACCCGAACGTCTGGCAGATCGAGATCGCCGCCATCCTCTCGGCGGTCGAGGCCGGCCGCATGCCGCTGACCCCCAACCCTGCGCTCACGCCGGCCGAGATCGACCAGATCCGGCGCTGGCGCGACGCGGGCTTCCCGGAGACCTGGCCATGACACGACCCGGTTTGGTCGCGACGCTCCTGTCAGCCTTCGCCTTGGCGGCGGCTTCAGCGAGCGCGCAGACGTCGCCCGATCCCGACGAGGGGTCGCGGTGCGTCTCGGACAAGGTCGAGCTGTCGCCGACGCGCTATCTGCGTGCGCTCAGCCTCGATCTGCGCGGCGATGTGCCCACGGCCGAGGAGCTCGCCGAGGTGGCGCAGCGCGGCGAGGTGCCGCAGAGCCTGATCGATGAGTGGCTCGATACCGACGCTTTTGCCGAGCAGGTCGTGCGCCATCACCGGGGGTTGTTGTGGAACAACATCGACAACCTGCGCCTGCTCAACGTCAACGCGACGCTCAGCCGCACGCCCGAAGGCCTGCACTGGCGGCGCAACCCGGCGCGCTTCTATCGCGGGGCCAATGTGCCCTGCGCCGATCGCCCGGCGCGCCTTGGACCGGACGGTGAGATTCTCACCGATCGCGATGGTCTGGAGGGCTACGTCGAGGTCGCGCCGTATTGGGATCCGACCACGTCGCTCAAGGTCTGCGCCTTCGACGCGCAGGAGGCGGAGTTCTCGCCCGAGGGCACCGACTGCCGCACCAACGCGGGCGACAACGACACCGGCTGTGGCTGCGGGCCTGAGTTGCGCTACTGCACGTTTGGCAACGTCGATCTGGCCATCAATCGCGGCATGCGCGACGCGCTCGACCGGCTGCTCTTCGACCTGTTCCGCCGCGATGCGCCCTATACCGAGCTGTTCACGACCCGCAAGGCCTTCATCAATGGGCCGCTGGCCTACTTCTGGACGTACCTGACCCGCCGCAACCGCGGGCTGCTCTTCGAGCCGAAGGCCGTCGACATGGCCACCGTGCCCGAGATGCACTACTACCAGGAGGGCACCTGGGTCGAGGTGACGCTGCCGCCCGAGCACGCGGGCATTCTGACCCGGCCGGCGTTTCTGCTGCGTTTTCAGACCAACCGCGCGCGGGCCAATCGCTTCTACGATGCCTTCCTCTGCCAGCCGTTCAACCCGCCCGATGGCGGGCTGCCGGTGGCCGACGAGGCCGCGGCGCGCGACCCCGACCTGCAGCTTCGCGCGGGGTGCAAGTACTGCCACTCGCTGCTCGAGCCGGCCGCGGCCCACTGGGGGCGCTGGACGGAACAGGGCATCGGCTACCTCGACCCGGCGACCTTCCCGCCGCAGCGCGCCGATTGCGAGCGCTGCGGTCTGACGGGGCAGGGGTGCAGCACCGAGTGCCGCCAGTTCTATCTGGTGCGCTCGCTGTCGCCGCAGGAGGACGCCTTCATCGGCATGCTCAACGCCTACAAGTTCCGTCGCGAAGACCATGTGCGCA
>JAGQJJ010000176.1 GCA_020430675.1 Myxococcales bacterium | reverse complement strand
AGCCGACGTACGACGGCGCAGAGCCCAGCGGCAACGCGCTGGTGGCGTGCGGGCTGGTGCGTCTGGCCGAGATCACCGGGGATGAGGCGTATCGCCGCCGCGCCGCCGGCGCGGTGCGGGCGCTGGGGCCCTTGCTGGAGAAGGCCCCCCACGCAGCCCCGAAGGCGCTTTGCGCGCTCGATCGGCTGCTGGAGGCGGGGCGGCAGGTGATCGTGGTGACGCCCGATCCACAGCGGCCGGCCGAGATGCTCGCCAGCGCGGCGCAGGTGTTTGCGCCCGATGCGACGCTGCTCTTTGGTCCGGCCGACGGCCCGCTGGCCAAGGCGGTGCCGGCATTTGCCGATCGCGTCGCGCAAGGGGGCGCGTCGACGGCCTATGTCTGCATCGGCACGCGATGCGACCTGCCGACCACTTCGCCCAAGGCGCTGGCCGACCGGTTGCGTCGATAGAGAGGGGGAGAGGACGCGGCGCGGGTCAAGGCCCGCGCCGCGAGCCCGCGATCAGTTGTTGTCGGGGCCGCAGGTGAGGGTGTACGGGCCGGCGAAGCCGCCGTTGAAGCCGTCGATGAAGACGTAGACCGCCTCGCCGGCGCCCAGCTGGAACTCGACCCGGCTGGTGCGGCGCGCGTCGGGCAGGTTCGCGTCATCATTGCAGGCGATCTCGGTCTCTTCAGCGCCGCAGAACGACCGCGCGAAGAGCAGCGTATCGGCCTCGTTGCCGTCTTCGTCCTCGGCGGCGATCTGGCAGGCGTAGCGGCCCGCGTCACCGGCGGCGAAGCGCACGATGTCGTTGGGGCCACCGCCGCCGCACGAACCCCGGCCGCGGTTTTCGCCGCCGGTGTTATCGCCGTCGACCGAGAAGGTGCCGGCGGCGTCACCGGGGTGATCGTTGATGTTCACCACCTCACCCCACTCGGCGGGGCACTCGCGCGGCACGGCCACGCAGATCGAGCCTTCGCCCTGCGCCTGGCAGAGCGAGTCGCCCGAGCAGGCGGCGGTGAAGTCGGCCGGATCGCAGGCGGCGCCCGGATCGAGCGGGTCGGGCGCGGCGATGCCGGTGTTGATCATGTTGCTCGACAGGCGGGCGCGGTCGACGACCGTCACGTCGATCGAGGCGATGGGCGGCAGCAGGTCGAGATCGGGCACATCGTAGCGGCCGCGGGCGACAAAGCCGTTGCCGTCGACCTCAACGTCGTCGAAGTCGAGCACCGGCAGCGGGTTGTCGGCGAGCAGGTTCTCGCCGTCGGCGCCGCGCAGCACGATGCGCACGCGGGCGACGTCGCCGTCGGGGTCGATGCCGATGGCGCGCACCGCGACGGCGCTCTGCTGAATCGACACGTGCACGGTGGCTTCATCGAGCTGCGGCGCGGTCGCGGTGGCGCACACGGCGCCGACCTCGGGATCGGCCGCGTAGCAGGCCTCGCCGGCCTCGTTGCAGGTGTTGAACGCCGCGTCGCAAGCGGCGCCGCTGTCGACGCCGACCGGCGCGCCGACCTCGGCCCGCATCGCTTCGCTCTCGTCGCCGAGCAGGTCGATGATGGTCACCTCGACCTCGGCGATGTTGGCCGGCTCGGTGGGCAGGCTGTCGAGATAGACGGTGCCGGTGAACGCCGCGCCTTCGCCGCGCTCGAAGTTGTCGAAGACCAGCTGCGCCCGCGGCTCTTCGCCGAACGGGATGGGCATGCCGTCGTTGCCGTACAGCGTCACCGAGAGGCCGACCGGGTCGGCGTCGGTGCCGTGGGCGCGCACGCCGAGCAGGCCGTTGGCCGGGTTGAAGGCCGCCTCGACGCTGTCGAGCTCGGGCGCGCCGACGACGTTGATGCTGAGCGAGAAGGCGCCGCGCCACTGCGGGTTCTGCATGTCGGGGAACGAGTCGGCGAAGACGTAGATCGTCTCGCCCTCGCGCGCCTCGAAGATGAGGCCGCTGGTCAGCACGCCCTGCTGGATGTCGTCGTTGCAGGCCAGGTCGAACGCGTCGATGCTCTCGGCCGCGCTGTTGCACATGCGGCGCACGAACAGGACGGTGTCGGCCGCCGGATCCTCGCTGTCGACGATGGCCACATACTGACCGGTCGTCGGCGCGACAAAGCTGTAGACGATCGGCGCGGCCGCGGTGTCGCCCACGCAAGAGCCGCCGCGCAGCGCGCCGGGCGCCGCGTTGGTGTTGTCGCCGGTGACCTCGGCGAAGCCCGCGCTCAGGTCGAGCTCGGTGACGTTGGTGCCCTCGGGGCAGAGGCCCGCGTCGCCGAGCGCCTCGCAGGCGCCCATATTGCACCAGCTCGCCGCGCCGCAGCGGCTGATCAGGGCGAAGTCATCGCAGGCCCCGCCATCGGCCACTTCGGGCACGGCGGTGGGCGTGACGCGGATGGGCATCTCGCTGCGATTGCCGTCGGCGTCGAGCGCGTAGACATCGGCGACGACCAAGAGCTGCACCGGCACCTGCTGCGGGTCGAAGGTGACCGTGGCGCTGCCGGTGAAGTCGCCGTTTTCAGCCTGATCGACGGCGTCGAGCGAAGCCGCGTAGTCGAAGAGCTCCTCGCCGGTGTCCGGGTCGAACCAGACGAGCGTGGCGCCGACGACGCCCGAGTCGGGGTCGTTGCCGGCGATCTGAATGCCGAAGCCGTTGATGCCGAGGTTCACGGTGTAGATCGCCTCGGTCAGCGTCGGCGGGATGGTCGGTACGTTGGGCCGCGCCACCAGCGTGAACTCGGCCGCCTCGGGCGTGCCGTAGGCGTCGACGATCAGATAGACCGACTGGCCCGCGTCGAGGTTGACGATGACCCGGCTGTCGTCGATGGCCGGGTAGTCGATGTCGTCGTTGCAGTCGAGCTCGGTGCCCGCGTTGGTGCAGGTGGCTCGGACGTAGAGCGTCGTGTCGAAGCCGGTGCCCAGGGTGTTGAAGTCCCACTCGCCGGCCGAAGGCGCGGTGAACTTGACCGCGGCGTCGCCGCCGTTGTTGCCGTCGGTGCTGCACGAGCCGGTGAAGTTGCTGGTGGCATCGGTGGTGGCGGTCAGGATGAAGCGGTCGCCGTCCTGCATGCCGTCGGCGTTCAGGTCGAGGAAGGTGCCGTTGCCGCACTCGCCTTCGCCCTCGCCTTCACCTTCGCCCTCGCCTTCACCCTCGCCTTCACCCTCACCTTCGCCCTCGCCTTCGCCCTCACCTTCGCCCTCGCCTTCGCCCTCACCTTCGCCTTCACCCTCGCCTTCGCCGCCCATGCTCATGTCGGCGCCACCGCCGCCGCCGCCGTCGTCGCAGGCGGGCAGCGCCCCCGCGATCAGCGCCAGACAGAACAGCCACTCTTTCGCGATCTTCAGCTTCATCGCGTTCGACTCCTCCCCTTGAGGTCGTTCGACTGCGGGGAAATCCCATTCCCCCAGCACTTCGGCGGCCCCGGCCGCCGGGAAACGCCGGACGCTACCCTAGATGCTGCGACCGGGGCAAGGGCGGGCGCGTTGGCGATGGTCGTCGGCAGCGGTATGTTGAACGCCACCGATCAAGGAGGCGCAGCGATGGGCGCGGCGTGCATGTTGTGGGCGGCGCTTTGGGCCGGCCCCGGGCATCTCGGGGGGGCCGAAGGCTGGCAGGCGCACATCGAGGCGTTGAGCGCCGCCGCCGAAGCGCGCGAGGACGATCCGGCCCCGGCGTTGCGGCTGGCGCAGGGGCTCGGCGAGCGCGGCAAGCTCGACGACGCGCTGCGCTGGGCCACGGTGGCCGCCGAGCGCGGCGCCGACCCGCTGCGGGTTCACCTGGTGCGCGGCGACGCCTACCTGGCGTCGGAGCGCTATGAGCCGGCGTTGCGCGAGTTCTACGAGGTGGTCGCCGCGGCGCCCGACAACGGGCACGCGCAGGTCCAGCTCTGGCGAACGCTGCACGACGCCGACATCCTGCCGCCCAACGTCGACAAGGCGCGCTTGCAGGATGAACTGCGCAAGGCGGGCTACTTCATCCCCGCGCAGCGCCAGCGCACGCCCGATGAAGGCGGCGCGCGCCATCTGACCGAGGGCGCCTACGTCACGCTGAGCGAGGGGCACTTTCGCGAGGCGGTCGACGGCTTCACCGCGGCGCTCAACCATCACGACCGCTGGCCCGAGGCGTGGCGTGGCCTGGGCATCGCCTACGCCCGGCTCAACCTGCTGCCCCAGTCGATCGGGGCGTGGCGCATCTACCTCATGATCGTCGACCGCGACACCCGCGAAACCCGTCAGGTGCGGCGCCTGATCGCCGACGCCGAGCGCCGCCGCGGTCTGGAGGTCGAGCGCCGGCGGCGTTGAACCCTGCGGACTCGTTGGGAAAATTCTTGCCCTGGATCCGGTGCGTGCCGCACATACACCATGCTCATGATTGGCAGGGGCCGATCGGACCGGTGGACGATTCAGAACGGGAGTGGAGCATGACAGTCGTGCAGACCTCGCAGTCGATCGCGCGCTGCGCGTTGGTCCTCGCGCTTTGCCTGGCGGGGTGCGTTGAAGACAACGAGTCGGCGGCGCAGCCCGTCGTCGACCTGTCGGTCGGCGCCGACGCCGGGCACGACTCGACGGTCGGCGGCGAGGGTGAGGGCGAAGGCGAGGGCGAAGGCGAAGGTGAGGGCGAAGGGGAAGGAGAGGGCGAAGGCGAGGGCGAGGGCGAGGGCGAGGGTGAGGGCGAGGGCGAGGGCGAAGGCGAGGGTGAGGGTGAGGGTGAGGGTGAGGGCGAAGGTGAAGGCGAGGGCGAGGGCGAGGGCGAGCAGCCCGACCGCGACCACGATGGCGTCGCCGACGGCGACGACAACTGCGTCGACACCCCCAACGCCGATCAGGCCGACGCCAACGGCGATGGCATTGGCGACGCCTGCCGCGACGCCGATACGGACGGCGACGGCGTGCCCGACGTCGACGACAACTGCCGAAACACGCCCAACGCGCGGCAGACCGACGGCGATGACGACGGGCGCGGCGACGCCTGCGACAACTGTCCCGCCGTGGCCAACTTCGATCAGCTCGACGTCGATCACGACGGCGTGGGCGACGCCTGCGATGACATCGTGCCCGAGGTGCGCATCATCATGGAGTGGCCCATCGATCCGCCGGACGTCGACTTCGACCTGCATGTGCTGAACCCGCGCGGGCAGTACGGCACCGATCTCGACTGCTACTACGGCAACCGCAACCCGGCGTGGTGCAATCCGGGGCTGGACACCGACGCGACCGGCGGGGCCAATGGCACGGTCGAGATGATCGGCATGGCCGGCGCGGCCCCTGGCTGGTACACGGCGGCCGCCATGGTCTTCCGCGGCCAGGGCGAAGTGCGCCTGCGCTTCGAGTGCCGTGACCGCGTCGAGCAGTTCGGCCCGCAGGCGCTCGCCAGCGCCAATGGTGCCCGCGCGGTCTGGGAGGCCTTCCGCTTCAACCCGGCGACCTGCGAGATTCAGGCGATCGGCCAGATCGCGGACGCCACCTGTCAGAACGGCGCGCCCTGCCGGTGCCCGGATTGCGTCGAGGCGGTCTGCTCGCCGCAGTATTGCGACCCCGCGCAGGCCTGCGACCCGGTCACCGCGGTCTGCGAAGACCTGTGCGCCAACGCCATGTGCGATCCCGGCTTCGTGTGCAACCCGGCCGATGGCATGTGCGTCGAAGAGCCGGCGGGCGGCGGCCTGTGCGATGCCTGCGCGGCGACCGCCGACTGCCAGGACGCGCACGCCTGCATTCGCACGCAGGTCGGCCCGGTCTGCAGCCCGACCTGCGGCAACGGCGTGATGTGCCCCGGCGGCACGCAGTGCCAGCAGTTGCGCGATATTGGCGGCGCGCGGGTCCAGGTCTGCGTGCCCCAGCCCGGCACCTGCGACGCGCCCGCGCCGCCGGCCGATCCGTGCGCCAACGTGCGCTGCATGGCCGGCACCGTCTGCAATCCGGCCGACGGCCAGTGCGTGCAATGCCTCGCCGACGGCGACTGCGCCGCCGACCAGGTCTGCGTGAACAACGCCTGCGAGGCCGCGCCGCCAGCGGCCGACCGCCAGATCAGCGATTGGTCGCCCCAGGGCCCGCCCCAATGCGGCGGCGCCGCCGACTGCACGGCCGACGAGACGTGCCGCAACTTCCAGGGCATCGGCAGTCTGTGCACGCTTCCTTGCAATGACATGCTCGGCTGCCCCGACACGTTCTTCTGCTGCACGCTGATCTTCGGCGGCGATCCCTTCTGCGTGCAGGACGGCAGCGGCTTCTCCAACTTCTGCCGCTGACCGCTCTCCCCGCAGCGCCCCGCAGCACCCGGCAGCCCGCCCCTTGCGCCGAGGCGCGTCTCCATCGGATAACGGGCCGGTACTGGTCCGACGGAGGCGAAATGGCGCGCGACGATCACGGCGACGGCCCCCGCATCGAGCCGGCGCGCGTCGAGCGTTATCTGCGGCGCCACGGCTTCCCCGACGCCCATTTGATCGCGGTGCAGCCGCTGGGCGTCGAGGTGCAGGTCGGGCTCAAGGGCTACGGCTACGGCCGGCCGCTGCGGGTCACCTTCACCGCCGGCGGCGCCACGCACGACCGCGTGGTGCGCACCATGGCGCCCGACCCCTTCGACCACGAGCGGCGCGCCGATCGCTTCGATGTCATGCTGCTCGCCTATGACACCTTCAACGCGCTGCCACGCCATATTCGGGCCTTCGATGTCGGCGCTTTCGGGGTCGACGGCGAGCTGACCTCGATGGCGCGCGGCGAGGCCTTCCTGGTCACCGAGTACGTCGAGGGCGATCTGTATGCCCGCGATCTGCAGAAGCTTCGCGGCGCCGACGCGCCCGGCTCGCTCGACCGCGACCGCGCCGAGGCCCTGGCCCGCTACCTGGCCACGGTGCACTCGGTGCCCGCGCCGCCCGGCGCCTATGCGCGTTGCCTGCGCGACACGGTCGGCAGCGGCGAAGGCATCTTCGGGCTTTGCGACAGCTATCCCAAGGACCACCCCATCGCCCGGCCCGAGCGCCTGCAGGCCATCGAGCAGGCGGCGGTGCGCTGGCGCTGGCGCCTCGCCGATCGGGCCGGCCGTGCCCGGCGCACGCACGGCGATTTTCACCCGTTCAACCTGCTGTTCCGCGAAGGCACCGACTTCTCGGTGCTCGACCGCAGCCGCGGCGGGGCAGGGGAGCCGGCCGACGACCTCACCGCGCTGACGATCAACTACCTATTCTTCGATCTGGTCGATCACGGCGCCTTCGACGGGGCCCTGCGCGCGCTGTGGGAGGTCTTCTGGCATACCTGGCTGCGCGCCACCGGCGACCGCGAGGTGCTCGAAGTGGTCGCGCCCTTCTTCGCCTGGCGCGGCCTGGTGGTGGCCAGCCCGGTCTGGTACCCCGACGTGCCCGATGGCATCCGCGACCGCCTGCTCTGTTTTGTCGAGCGCCTGCTCGACGGCGCCCCCTTCGACCCCGACCGTGTGGATGATTTGCTGTCATGAACCGCCAAGATGCAGCCGCCCTGCGCGGCACGGTGATCTGGATCATGGGCGTG
>JAGQJJ010000175.1 GCA_020430675.1 Myxococcales bacterium | reverse complement strand
CCGCCGGTTCGCCGACGGCGCGCAGGTCGAGCGCGGCGAGCGCGGTGGGGCCAGGCGGGTCGGCGAGCACCGAGGGCAACGACCAGAGGCCGCCGAGCAGGCCCTCTTCGGGGCGCCGGCCGAACCAGATTCGGCCCTCGGCGTCGCGGGCCAGACCGGCGACCAGTTGCAGCCGCGGCCTGGCCTTGCGCGGCGGGCGCGCGGGCAGCGACTCGGCGTCACCCGCGGCGCGGGCCTGGCAGGCGGCCTGGAGCGGGCAGAGCAGGCATTTGGGCCGCTTTGGGGTGCAGATCAGCGCGCCCAGCTCCATGAGCGCTTGGTTGGTATCGCCTGGGCGTTTGCCGTCGGCCAGTTCGGCGGCGCGCGCCCAGAGTCGGGTCAGGCTCTGCGGCGCGCGCGGGTTCTCGGTGAGGTGATCGAGCCGGCAGAGCACCCGGGCGACGTTGCCGTCGAGCACCGGCAAGCGGTGGCCGAAGGCGATCGACTGCACCGCGCCGCAGGTATAGCGGCCGACGCCGGTCAGCGCGGCGAACGCGGCCGGGTCGTCGGGCACCGCGCCGCCGTGGCGCTCGACGCATTGCTGCGCGGCGCGATGCAGGTTGCGGGCGCGGGCGTAGTAGCCCAGGCCGGCCCAGCCGGCGAGCACCTCGTCGAGCGGCGCGGCGGCGAGCGCGGACGGCGTCGGGTAGCGGGCCATGAAGCGCGCAAAATACGGCAGCACCGACTCGACGCGCGTCTGTTGCAGCATGACCTCCGACACCCAGACCGGCCACGGGCGCGGGTCGCGGCGCCAGGGCAGGTCACGGTGGCCCTGGTCGTACCAGGCGAGCAGGCGTTGGCGCAGCGCGTCGGCGCTCATCGAGTGATGGCGCCGCACGAGGGGCAGCGCGGGCGGCGGCCGAGCGGCGCGCGGCAAAGGCGGTCGCCACAGCGGCGGCGGGTGGCGATGCGTTGGTAGAGGCGGCCGAGCACGAGGCCGATGCCGGCGACCAGCAAGGCGCGCACCGGATCGGCCGGCCAGAACCGCGTCGCGGCGAGCCCGCCGACGAGCCCGACCGCGCCGCCGGCCCACAGTGCCTCGGGGCCCGGGCGCGAGCGCAGCGGCTCGACGAAGCGGCCTTCGTTCCAGTGAAGCTGCAGGTCGAGGCCATGCACCGAGGCGCGGTCGGTCAGGGCGCGCAGGAAGCCCATGCGGCGCCGCTGGCCCAGCCAGAAGCCGACGACGTGGCCGAAGAAGACGTTCCAGCCGAGCCCGCTCGATCGGCCCAGATGCCCGCGCAGCGTCTCGGGCAGGCTCTGTTCCACCGCGCCGCGCAGCAGCCGCACCGCGTCGGCGGGCTCGGACTCGCTGAACTCGAGGTTGCCATCGGGCAGCAGGCGGAAGCGGCTGCGGCTCAGCCAGGGCATCAACTGCTCGACGGCGTCGCCGATGCGCACGATGTCGGCCGGGCCGAGCGTTAGCGAGATGGGATCTTGCATCCCCATTGGACGCACTTTGGCACCCCGATGTCGCAACGCGGCGTCCAACCGTTGCCGCGGCTCGACTTGCGGGCGACCCGCCCCGTACACTCGCGGGGTGTCCGCGAAATCCGTGGGTCAATTGCGCGGCCCCTTCACCCTCGCTCGGTGTTGGACCTCCTCGGCGTAGCGCTGCTCCGCCGTCGTCGGCCCGCCTTGAGGGCGAAGTTGCTCACGGCTTTGCCCCACGGACTTCGCGGACGCCCTGGCGCCCCGCGGCACGGAGGACTGGCGATGCGGACGGGCCCGTTTCACTTGGGCTACTGCACCAACGTGCACCCTGGCGAGCGTCTCGAAGACGTGCGGGCGACCATCGCCGGACCGGTGGCCGCGGTGCGGCGCCGCGTCAGCCCGGATGGGCCCTTTGGTCTGGGTCTGCGCCTCGGCGATGAGGTCGTTCGTGCGCTCGTCGAGCCGTCGTTGCGGGATGCGTTCATCGAGCTGCTGAAGGCGCAGGACATGTACGTCTTCACGATGAACGCCTTTCCGTTCGGGGACTTCGCCGCGCCGGTGGTCAAGCAGGCGGTCTACGCGCCCGATTGGCGCAGCGAGGCGCGGGTCGAGTACACGGTGCGCGTCGCCGAGCTGCTGACCCGGCTGCCGGGGCCGATGCAGCGCACGATCAGCACCGTCGCCGGTGGCTTTCGGCCCGAGACTGAAGATCGGGCCTCGCAGGCGCAGATGGCCGAGAACCTGGCCCGCACGGCTCAAACGCTGGCCCGACTGGCCGACGCCACTGGCGTTTCAGTGAGGCTCTGCCTGGAGCCTGAGCCTTGGACGACGATCGAGACCACCGATGAGGCGATCGCGTTTTTCCACGGGCACAAGTCGCTGCGCACGGCCGAGGCGCGGGCGCATCTGGGGCTTTGCTACGACTGCTGTCATCAGGCCGTGCAGTTCGAAGACGCGACGGCCAGCGTGAAGGCGCTGGTGGCCGCCGAAGTGGCCATCGGCAAGGTGCAGGTGTCGAGCGCGCTGCATCTGGCGAAGCCGGCCGACGCCCAGGCGCGCGCGGCGCTGCTGGCCTTCGCCGAGCCGCGTTATCTGCATCAGGTGGTCGCGCAAGCGGCCGACGGCACGTTGTTGCGCGTGTCGGATCTGCCAAAGCTGGTCGACGCGCCCGACGCCTGGACCGCGGCGCAGGCGTGGCGCTGCCATTTTCATGTGCCCATCTTCTGGGACGGCGACGGCACGCTCGGCACCACGCGAGCCGACTGGCAGGCGGCGCTGCGCGCGGTGCAGGCCGCCGGGGCCTGCGACCACCTCGAGATCGAGACCTATACCTGGCATGTGCTGCCCGAAACCGAGCGCGCGGCGCTTGAGGGCGGTGATCTGGTGGCCAGCATCGCCGCCGAGTTCGCCGCGGTGCAGGCGGTGATCGCGCCCGAGGTGGGCCGATGAGGCGCTTTGTCTATCTGGCCGCGGTGGCGGTGGGCGCGCTGGTCGTCTGGCTGGGCGCTCACGAGAAGCCGCCACCTCCCGAGGAGCCGTCGACGGACACGAAGCCCGCGCCGCCGGCCGCGATCACGGCGCTCTTTGCCGCGGGCGATCGGCTGGTCACCGGCGATGAGTTTGGCGGGGCCACCGAGTGGTCGATCGCCGAAGCGAAGCCGGGCCGCCGCTGGATCGCGCACGCCGGGCCCATCCGGCGGATCGTGCCCCAAGGCGATGGCTTGATGACCGTCAGCGCCGACGGCTCGGTGGCCCTCTTCGGCGCCGACGGTGCGCCGCGCTGGCGCCGGCGGCTGGTCGGCCGCGCGCTCAACGACGCGGTGATGATGCCCGACGGCGCGCTGATCGTCGCCGCCGATCAAGGCACCGTGGCGCGCATCGACCCCGGCCATCGCTGGCGGGCGGCGGGTTTTCACGTGAAGGCGGCGTTTGCGGTGACGCCGCTCGACGATGAGACGGTGGCCTCGGGCGGCACCGATGGCCGCGTGGCCCGCTGGCAGGTGGCCGATGGCCTGCCCGCGGGCGAGTGGTTTGCCCACGCGGGCTGGGTGACCGCCATGGCGCGCCACGGCAGCGAGCTGGTCACGGTGGGCACCGACGGGCGGCTGGTGGTCTGGCGGCCGCCGGCCGAGGCTGCGCGGCTCGCGATCCCGGCCCATGAGGGCGCCATCGTGGCCCTGGCGGTCGAGGCTGACGAGGCGCTGACGGCCGGCGAAGATGGCACCGCGCGCTTGTGGCGGCTCGATGAGGGCGCGGCCGGTGTGACGCTGCGCCCGGCGACGCCACCGCTGGCCGTCGCGCTCGCCGACGGGCGCGCGTTCACCGCGGGCCGCGAGGGCGCGGTGTCGATCTGGGACGTGACGGACGGTCACCTGATCGCTACGCTGCCCGACATTGCTGAAGGAGAGGCGCATGACCCTCGCTGAGCGCATCCTGGCCACCGGCGCCGAGATCGACGAGATCGCCGATTGGCTCGACCACCTCGATCCAGGCGCGCGCATCGAGCAGGCCCGCGCCCTCGACCCCGCCGCGCAGCGCCGCTTGTGGCGCCTGACCCGCGGCCGCGCGGTGGCGCTCGACGACATCGTGCCGCCCGACCGCAGCGCGCTGGAGCCGGTGCGGCATTACGGCCGCAATACGCTGCCCGCGTTCACGCTCTTCGAAAAGCGCTTCTGCCGTCCGCTGGCGATCACCGAAGACGATGTGCTCTGGGGCTACAACGAGGGCCGTACCCGCCCGGTGGTGGGCCCCGGTTACTTCATCTGCCGCGCGACGGACGGTGACTCGCGTGGCGAGGCCGTCGTCGATTACACCCGCGTGCCGCCGAGCAAGCCCGCCGAGTGGCCGACCGTGCGCCCCAACGAGTGGGGCCTGCAGCGCTTCGTCTACGCCGGCATGCTCGACTTTCTGCGCCGCGTCAGCGAACACGTCACCATCGGCCGCGCCTACCGGCGCGATCGCGAGACCAACAACTTCTTTGTGCTCTGCCGCGAGGAGTAGCCGCCTTCAAGGTCCGGCGTCGGCGGTCTCGCGCACGACCTCGAAGGTGCGGAACGCCAGGCGGTCGATGGGCCCGGTGCGGATGACGTTGCCGAAGCGCTCCTTCAAGTCGGCGGCGAGGCGGGCTTCGCCGTCGGCGTCGGCGACCGAGTCGGCGTCGCGGTGGCTGACCAGGAAGAACAGCATGCGCACCAGCTCGCGGCGGCGGCGGCGAATCTCGTCGCGGGTCACCGGCTTGCTGGTGACCAGCACCGGCACCATGCGCAGGTAGCGGCCGTCGCGTTGGCGCAGCAGCACCTTGTGTTCGCCGATCTCGATCTCGAATGGGCCCTTTTCGACCGCCGCGTCGGGCTCTGGCGCGGCGTCGGTCTCGGGCATGGCCACCGCGGCGTCGGCGATCGGTGTCGCCCGCCGGGGCGCGGGCGCTGGAGGCGGTTCGTCGGCTTTGTTTGTCGGCTTCGGCGTGTTCGACACCTCGGGCGGCGCGTGGGGCGTGCTCATCTCGGGCGTCTGCAGCACGAGGTAGCCGATCACGGCGACGACCGCGGCGATGAAGATCAGCGTGTAGCGGTTCATCGCTCAGCGCTCCCCGTCATCGAAGTCATCGTCATCGCCCGCGGTCGCGGCTTCGAGCGCGCCGACCGGAATGCGCAGATGCGGCGGCGTCGGCGGGCGGCCCAGCGCGCACTCGGCGGCCATCTCGGCGCGGCTGCTCACTTCCAGGCGCCGGTAGGCGTCCTGCAGCAGCCGAGCGACGGTGCGCGGCGCGATGTCGAGCCGATCGGCGATCTGGTCGTTGGTCAGCCCGCCAGCGGCCAGCATGGCCACGTCGACCTGCCGGCGCGTCAACAGCCGCCGCCAGCGCGCGGGGATGATCCGGTCGGGCGGCTCGGCGACCCGCTCCATCTGGTCGGCGGCCAGGGCGATATGGCGCACCAACGCGCCGCTGATCGCCTCGGCTTCGGGTTCGAGCGCGCTCTCCAGACCCAGCCAGCGCGGCGGCTCGGTCCGGTTGGGCAGCGGCAGGCGCACCGGCGACGGATCCTGCTCCTCGGCCTCTGCCGACCAGTTGAGGCGCGCGTCGGGGCGCGCCAGCCACTCGCGCACCAGGCTCTGCATGCGGCGCTGCCAATGGCCCCGCGGCGAGGGTCGGTACAGCTCGGCCACGTTCTCGGCGAGCTGGGTGAGCGTGGAGGGTCGATTCATCTGCGGCTCCGCGGGGCCGGCTTCGGGTCGCGAAGAATGCGGCCGATGTCCAGCAGGTGGCGCCCCTCGATGCCGAGGTGGCGATAGACGCGGTTGAGGTAACGGGCGACGGTGCCTTCGGTCAAGCCGAGGTAGACGGCGATCTGATTGTTGGAGTAGCCGCGGGCCGCCAGACGACCGCAATCGGCGACCGCCTGGGGCAGCCCGTCGAGCACGCTGCCCGGCGGCTCGTCGTCGGTCTCGGCCTGGAACAAGTCTTCGCGCGGCGCCTTGAGCGTGTCGCGCCGGCGGTCGAGGCCCAGCGGCAGCAGGATCTCGCCCGCGTAGCCCAGGCAGGGCACCAGGCGGTCGAGCTGGCGCTTCACCGCCGCCGAGGGCGCCGTGGGCAGCATCAGGATCCAGACCGAGGTTCCCACCTCGCGATGCGGCGCGCAGAGCGTGACGCAGACCCCGGCCGGAAAGGGCGCCGCCAATGGGCCATCGGTCCGCTCGATGCGCACCGGTGTGTCGCTGCCGAGGCGCTCGGGCAGGCCATCGGCGAGCGCGCTGCGGGCCAGGGTCAGATCGCCGCCGACGTTGGCCAGCAGCCGAAAGCCGGCGGTTGAACGCAACGCGCCATAACCCGCGGTGGCGCCGGTCTCGGCGAGCAGCAGGTCGAGCGCGTGGCGGGCAAAGCGCGTCGGATCGTCGAGCGCGTAGAGCTGCTCGACCCGCGCCAGAAAGACCGCTGCTTCGTTTTCTTCGATCTCGGCCACCGCGACGTCCTCATCAGGCGCCAGATGGGATCTGCCTATAGCAGAACCCGTGCAGATGATCGCTGGTCAATCCTGCGCATTCGCCGGTTTCGCGGCGCTGCGTCGGCGCACAAAATCCAGCGTCGGCGGGCTCTCAAGCACCATGGTCTCGGGGCCGACCGACTCGACGACCCAGACGTTGCCGCCGATGATCGAGCCGCGGCCGATGACCGTGTCGCCGCCCAGCACCGTGGCGCCGGCGTAGAGCACCACCTCGTCTTCGATGGTCGGGTGCCGCTTGGCGCCGGCGTACTCGCGCCGTACCGAGTGCGCGCCCAGGGTGACGCCCTGGTAGATCTTGACGTCGTCGCCGATGATCGCGGTCTCGCCGACGACCACCCCGGTGCCGTGATCGATGAACAGCCGGGCGCCGATGCGCGCGCCGGGGTGGATGTCGATGCCGGTCGAGGCGTGGGCGTATTCGGCCATGACCCGTGGCACAAAGGGCACGCCCGCGGTGTGCAGCCAATGGGCGATGCGATGCACCGTGATGGCCAGGAAGCCGGGGTAGGTGAGGATGACCTCTTCCACCGAGCCCGCGGCCGGGTCGCCGGCCAACGCTGCTTCGGCGTCGAGGCGCAGCCGCCCGCGCAGGTCGGGCAGGCTGGCGAGGAAGGCGGTCGCGATGCGCTGCGCTTCGGCGCGCACGGCCGCGCGCGGCTGGTGGGGGCGGTCATGGGTCAGCGCCAGCCCGACGATGCGCGTCAGGTCGCCCGCCAACCGGCACAGCCAGGTGCCCACGCGGTATTTGCGGCTGGCCGCGGGCAGCGGCTCGTCGGCGTAGTAGCCGGGGAACAGGATGCGCCGCACGTCATCGAGCACCGCGATGATCACCTCGCGGGCCGGCAGGCGCGGTGGCTCGGGCGTGCCCGGCTCGCGGTCCAGGTCGTAGCTGCGCAGCAAGGCGTCGGTCAGCGCGTCGAGGGTCGCTTCGTCCATCGGGCCCTCCGTCCGATCAGAGCAGGCCGTAGCGTCGGCGCAGGAACCACTCGACGCTCGGCAGAAGCACCGCAATGAGC
>JAGQJJ010000174.1 GCA_020430675.1 Myxococcales bacterium | reverse complement strand
TGCGGTCGAAGACGCCGCGCGTGCCGACAAGCACCACCGAGAGCGCCTGAAAAGCCTCGGGCCGGGCGGTGCGATAGCGCGCAAACGTGGTGAAGAGGTGGTCGTCGAGCGCGCGCAGCGCCGCGGTCTGTATCCGGCGCAGGTCGGTCGAAGGCCCGCCGCAGCCATCCTGTTCGCAGCTTCGGGTGAACACCTCGCGGAAGCTGGCCACGATGACCGTGCTGTCGTCGCGCAGCAGCAGCTCGGTGAGCGTGCGCGCCACCTCGCGGTCGATCAACGGGGCGGCGGCCGCGCCGAGCTGGTCGGGCAGGAAGGCGGCGCCGGTCACGTCCGAAGGCTGGGGGATGATGCCTTCGGCGCCGGCGACAAAGGGCTGAAAGACCACCGCGGCGTGCCCGGCGGGCGCGAGCTGGTCGTACCAGGTGCCGGTTCGCAACAAGGTGTCGGGCAGCGCCGGGCCGGCGTCGTCGGGCAGCGCGAGCGCGGGTCCGAAGAAGAGGCGGCTGCCGTCAACCGGACCCTCGAAGTCGTAGCGCGCGGCGCGTCCGCCGGCATCGACCTCGTAGAACGTGTCGCCCGGAATGCCATTGACGTCGGCGTACTCGCCGGTGGCCAGCGTCGCCAGCGCCGAAAGCCCCGACGCGGGCGCGGTCGCTTCCGCGCGCTGGGCCACCGCCCAGTGGAAGCCTTCGCGGCGCAACAGCGCCAGCCCCGAGCGCCAGTCAGGCTCGTAGGCCGCGCGCTCAAGGCGGCCGAGATACGCGGCGAAGACGTCCGCGCGCAGGCCATCGACGGCGATCACCAACGCCCGCGGGCGATCGGGCTGCGTCGCCAGCTCGCGCGGCGGCGGGCGCCCGATGTGTTGATGGCTGATCGTCGAGCAACCGAAGGCAAGGCCGGCGGCGAGCAGGGCGGGCATGACGCGGGTGAGCGAGAAGCGCACGCCCGCTCTGTTACGGCATGGGCGGCGCGATTTCAACGCCGCCACACCGCGAAGTGCACGCGCCGCGACCCTTCGAGGCGCGCCGGCGGCAGGTCGGGCACCTGCGGCGGGGGCTCGAAGGGCGCGAGTTTGAGCGCCACGGTGCGCCGGGCGGCCCGCCAGGCGGCTCGCAGCGTGTCGGCGGTGGGCCGTTGATCGGTCGTCTCACCCGCGCCCAGGGTGAAGCCGCGCAACGTCACCCAGGTGGTGCTCTCGCCGCCGACGGCCGGTGGGAACATCGGGTCGAGATAGACGTGGTCCACGCTGCCCGGCGCCGCGGCGGCCAACCACTCGCGGTGGTCGGCCCGGCGCGCGTGAATCCGCCCGGCGACGTGCGGCGCGTGGCGGCGAATGCCATCGAGCGTGAAGAACAGCAGCGCCGCGATGCACTCCAGCGCGTGCACCTCGGCGCCCGAGACGGCCAGCATCAGCGCGTCATGCCCCATGCCGAGCGTGCCATCGAGCACGGTCTCGCCCGGTCGCAGGCCGATCGCCTCGGCGAGCGGATCGCGGACCAGCCGTCGACGCCGATGCACCATGCCCGGGTGCCAAAGCTGCGCTTTTTGGCCGGGCGTGTGCAGCCGCACCTCATCCTTGCTGAACACCAGCCCCGTCCGGTCGGGCGGCAGCGGTCGCTTTTGCACCACGTCGGCGTCCAGCCAGGCCCCGAGACGGCGGAGTCCGCGTGCATTGAATCGGCCGCGCAGGCTGTTGGCCACATAGAACCGAGGAGGCGCGTTCATCGCCGGCACTTTGCGCCGGTCGCCGCGGGCGCGCAAGGTGGGCGCGTGTCGCGGGAATTGTGTTTTTTCCGCACCTTGCATACGATCGGCCCTCGGTGGCACCGCGTCGATGACGCCGCCGATGCGGCAGGGGGAGACGGACACCTCATGGCGGACATCCTCTCGAAAGAAGAGCTCGATGCTCTGCTTGGGCAGATGAAGCAGGACGACGACGAGGACGAGGCGCCCGAAGACGATCCCTTCGAGGCGGTCGGGGCCGAGGCCATCGAAGAGGAGCTGCCCGAATCCATCGCCGCCGCCGAGGCGGTCGAGGCGGCCGAAGACGAAGAAGAAGAGGCGCTCGACTGGGGCGATGCCGCGCCGAGCGGGCGCGAGGTCAACGTCGAGATGATCCTCGACATCCCGATCAAGGTCTCGGTCGAGCTGGGCCGCGCCCGGATGACCGTCGGCGATCTGCTTCAATTCGGCCAGGGCGCGGTCATCGAGCTGGACCACCTGGCCAATGACCTCATCGACCTGACGGTCAACCGCAAGGTGGTCGCGCAGGGCGAGGTGGTGGTGATCAACGAGAA
Source organism: Myxococcales bacterium (assembly GCA_020430675.1). The sequence goes on along the minus strand of JAGQJJ010000174.1, from coordinate 5,220 downwards.
CTTCGGCTTTCGGGTGATCGAGGTCGATTCGGTGCGGGATCGCATCCGCAAACTCTGATTTCCGAGCCCATTGACGGGCGTGCGCCTCTTTGACTACATTGTGGGGGCCTTATCCATAATGTAGTACGGAGGACGCCATGCCCACCCGCCATTCGTCTCTGCTGGCCGCCGCCCTTGCCATGCTGGCCCTCGGTGGGCCCGCGCAGGCCAAGAAGAAGGCGGAGTCGACCGACCGGGTGAGCACGCTGGAGGCGCGGCTCGACGCGCTCGAAGCCGAGCTGGCCCGTCGTCCGCGTGACGTCAGCGCCTATGCCCTGCCCGATGAGGTCGGCTTCTGCGGTGAAGCGATCAACCTCGGCGATCCCGAGGTGCGCGAGCGCATGGAGCGCGAGTTCTACCTGGTGCTCGGCGATCGGGCGCAGGTGGTGCTTTGGATCAAGCGCGCCCGCTCGGTCTTCCCGATCATCGAGCGCGAAGCCAAGGCGCTGTCGACCTGCGCCGATCTCAAGTACCTCGCCGTCGTCGAGAGCGGCCTGCGCCCCGGCGTGACCAGCCGGGCGGCCGCCAAGGGCTGGTGGCAGTTCATGTCGGGCACGGGCAAGCAGTATGGCCTCGACATCGACCGCACCTGGGATCAGCGCGCCGATCTGGGCCACGCCACCCGCGCCGGCCTCAGCTACCTCAAGGATCTGCGCGGCCAGTTCGGCTCGTGGCCGTTGGCGATGGCCGGCTACAACACCGGCCCCGGCCGCCTGCGCCGCGCTCAGGAGGAGCAGGGGCAGACCGACTTCTGGGAGCTTGATCTGTACGACGAAGCCGAGCGCTACGTGCCGCGTGTCATCGCGATCAAGACGGTGATGGAGCACCTTGACGCCTATGGCTTTCAGCTCGGCATCGAAGACGGCTGGGAGCCCGAGCAGCGTGGCTTCGTCAAGGTCGAGGTGCCGCGCGGCCACTCGATCGAGGTGCTGGCCGCCGCCCGTGGCTCGGGCATTCCCTACCGCACGCTGCGCCGCATGAACCCCGAGATGGGGGCCGAGGTGCTGCCGGACGGGCGCGAGGTGGTCATCGAGGTGCCCCAGGGCAAGGAACGCCAGCTTCGCGACTGGATGACCGAAGAGATGGCGCGCCAGACGAAGCTGGCCAAGAGCCCGCGCAAGCCGCAGACCCGCGCGCGGTCGTCGCGCACCGCCAAGCGCTCCGAGTCGAAGGGCCGCGGCGTCGCGTCGCGGGCCACCACGAAGAAGCGCAGCCGCGCGCGCGCGCCGCGGGCGAAGCACTACGCGGTGCAGCCGGGCGACAGCCTGTGGTCGATCGCGCACAAGCACGATATCAGCATCGCTGACCTGCGCACCTGGAACCGCCTGGGCAGCAAGGACGTGCTGCACCCGGGCCAGAAGCTGGTCGTCCGGCCGGCGAAGTGACGAAGGGGTGAATCGCGCCGCTCTTGCGGCTATGCTGTGCTGCCTGGGAGCGCGTAGCGCATGACCGGTCGAAGCGCCGGGCGCAGCAGGAGACTTTCCCCGGGGGCTGCTAGGACGCCCCATTCGAGGAGACGGCGGTGGTCGAGAAGCACAGCATTCGCGTGGTCGCGGCCGAGATCGAGCGCGACGGCCGATTCCTGATCACCCAGCGGCGCGCCGAGGCGGTGCTGCCGTTGCTTTGGGAGTTCCCCAGCGGCAAGGTTGAGCCCGGCGAGACCGACGAGACGGCGCTGGCCCGCGAGATCGACGAACGCCTGGGGGTCAAGGTCGTCGTCGGCCGCCTCTCGATGTTCATCAAGCACGAGTACGACAACTACGCGCTCGACTTCTGCGTGTATCACTGCGAGCTGCTCAGCGAGCAGATCACCGCCCGCCGGGTCAATGACTGGCGGTGGGTGCTGCCGGCCGAGATGGACAAGTACGAATTCCCGCCCGCCGATGCCCAGACGATTCGGCGCCTGCTCGACGGGCGCTGACCCGGCCTGACCCGCTCAGCTGGCGGCGAGGCGTCCGTCGGCGCCCAACGCGAAGCCATCGGGCAACAGCTCGGCCAGCGCGTCGGTGTGCTTGCTCAGGTCGGCCTTCAGCGCGACCAGAACCGACGCCGCGCGTCGCGTGATGCGGCCCGCCGCCTCGGGGTCTTGCAGCACCTGCACCAGCGCCTCGATCGTGGCGTCGTACTGCGGGTGGCCCTTCTTGACCCGGGCCTCCAGCAGATCCATCACCTTCACGCGCACGTCGTCGTCATGGTCGTTGGCATACGGCAACAGCGCCGGAATGATGCGCGGATCGTCGTAATCGGCCAGCGCGTCGACGAGTTGCATGCGGGCGCTGATCGTGCGGTGGTCCTTGGGCGGGTAGCTCGCGAGCACCTCGCAAAGCTCGCCGATGAGGCGCTCGCGGCCGATCAGGCGGGCGACCGTGCGAATGGCCGCCGAGATCGTCTGATCGGTGCGAATGAACGCGAGCAGCGGCTCGATCGAGCGGTCGCGGAAATGCTCGGCCAGCGTGTCCGAGACGAACTTCTTTTCCTGCTCGTTTTTGATCGTGTCGCGGAAGTTCGTGCCAAGGCGCTTGATCAGCGCCGCGATGGCCTCGGGCGTGCCGATGGAGACGAGCTCGTCCATCGCCTCCTGGCGCACCGGCTGCTGGTGGTGCTCATCCATCATGCGCTTCGTCAGCTTGTCGATGCGCTTGGGCGAGGGCTTCTTGCTGAGGAAGTCGAAAAGACCCATCTGGGATCCTCCGGGCCATGGCCGCGGGCGGCCAAATTTCGCGGGACCATAGCACAGCCATCGGCGGCTGCGCAGCGACCGTTCGCGGGGTCTGGATTTGCGTTCGGGCCCGTGAGTCGTGTCAGCCTTCGGACCAATCCGGGGCGTTGCTCGTGCCCGGAAGCGCCAGGGCGCGCAGGCTGGGCGCGGTGAGCGCGTTGGCCTCCTTGGGCAGGATGACGCTGAAGCGACAGCCGCCGAGTTCGCCCGGCGCCACCTCGATGCGGCCACGGTGCTCTTCGACGATGCGCCGCGCCAGGTTGAGCCCGGTGCCATTGCCGGCGAACTCGTCCTGGTGGTTGAGCCGAGCGAACAGCTCGAAGATGCGATCGTGATAGCGCGGCTCGATACCGATGCCATTGTCGATGATGTCAAAGCGCCAGCTCAGCAGATCATCAAAGCAGCGAATCTCGATGTGGGGCCGGGCAGCACGGTTGAACTTGAGGCCGTTGTCGACCAGGTTGTCGAAGACCAGCATCAAACGGCCGCGGTCGCCGTTGATCGCCGGCATCTCGCCGACCAGATCCACGCGGCCGTTCGGGTGGCGCTCCAAGGCCCGCTCGCGCACTTCATGCAGCAGGTCACGCATCTCGAAGCGCTCGGTGGGCACGACGCGCTGCTCGTGTTCGACGAGGCCGATCAGATCGTCGGCGAGCTGGTTGATGCGATCGACGTTGGCCGCGATCGAAGCCAGCATCTCCATGCCTTCATCGTCGATGTGATCGGCGTAGTCCTCGCCGAGAAAGCTGGCGAAGGCTTCGATGCCGCGCAGCGACTTCTTCAGGTCATGGGTGATGCCGTAGACCATCGCGTCCAGCTCGCGCTGCGCGGTCTCGAGGCTGCGGCTGTAACCCTCAACCTGCCGCCGGCTGCGCAGCAGGTTGTCGCCCATGGTGTTGAACGCGCTCGCCAGGTGGCCCAGCTCGTCGCGGGTATGGGTGTCGAGGCGAATGCGGTAATCGAGCGCGCCCTGGCCGATCATCTCAGCGCCGCGCTCCAGATCGCGGATGGGTTGCAAGAGCAGGGTCGCCGAGTAGTCGGCGAAGAGCAGCACGAAGATGAAGGTCAGCACGATGACCACCACCAGCAGCCAGATCAGGCCGTAGACGTGGCGATAGGCTTCGTCGGTGGGCGTCAGGAGCTGCACGATCCAGCCCGAGCGCCCGACCTCGGCCCGCGCGGCGAGGTGATCGCCCTCGGGGTGCTCGACCTCGACCGTGCCTTGCGTGCCCAGCTTCCACAGCGACGAGCCCAGCTCGGCGTCCATCGTCATCGCCCGGTCGCGGGCCACCGTGCGGCCCTCGTCGTCGATGAGCGTCATCGAGCTGGTCTCGCCGGCTTCACCCAGGCCGTGCAAAGTGCGCACGAGGATGTCGTTGAGCCGGCCGCTGGAGATGAGCGCGCCCAGGTAGCCGGCGACGTTGCCGTCGCGGTGGCGCAGCGGCTGGAGCGCGACGAGGCCTGGGCGGATGTCGGTCGACAGCGGCGGCAACGGGCCCGACGCGAGCCCGCCGCCTTCAGCCAGCCGGGCGAACCACGGCGAAGCCCGCAGATCGATGGGGTGGGTGACGTTGTGGTAGGGGAAGGTGAAAAAGACGCGGCCGTCGGGCAGCGCGACAAAGAGCGAGTCGTAGTCCTGCTGCAAGAGCGTCAGGATGCGCGCGTCGCGCCATTCGTCGAGCGTGGGCCGCGGGCCGCCGCCGGCGTCGAGCTCGCGGCGAACTTCATCGAAGTGGAACGACTCGACCGGGAAACGGCGCGCCATCAGCCGCACGTCCGCGCTGACGCGCGTGAACAGGTCGGCGAAGGCAAAAGCGGCGAAGCGCGCGCTCTGGGCGAAGCGCTGGCGCTCGCTGCGCATGCCGCGCTCGACGGCGCGATCGATGTTGATCACGCCGGCGACGAGCAGCGGGCCCAGGCTGATGGCCAAGAGCAGGACCGTGACCTTCGTGCGCAGGCTCATGCGCAGAAAGAGCGGCCGGGCCATCATGTCCGAGGTCTGCAACGCCGGCTCCCTGAGGCGCGCGTCGGGGCGGCCGCGGCGACCGCCGACGCCTTGCACGCATGTTGCGCCCACCCCGCCTCGGACGCAAGCCGGCGTCAGCACGGGGCGCGCGGCGCGCCGCGCGGCGACCCTTGATCGGTGCGCCGAAAACGGTTACGAAACGCGCGCCCAGAAAGCCCGGCGGCAGGAGAGATCATGAGCGACGGCGAGAAGATCACCCTCAAAGGCGGCACCCTCTCGGTGCCCGATCACCCGATCATCCCCTTCATCGAGGGCGACGGCACCGGGCCCGATATCTGGGCCGCATCGGTGCGCGTCTTTGATGCGGCCGTGGCCAAAGCCTACGGCGGCCGCCGCAAGATCGTGTGGCGCGAAGTGCTCGCGGGCGAGAAGGCCTTCAACGTCACCGGCGAATGGCTGCCCGAGATCACGCTCGACATGTTCCGCGAGTTCCTGG
>JAGQJJ010000173.1 GCA_020430675.1 Myxococcales bacterium | reverse complement strand
CTCGACCTTGAGCATCTGATCGATGCGCTCGGCGAAGCCCCGCCCAAGCTCGACCTCCGCGCGCATGAGTTGCAGTACCCGCGAGCGCACACCGTCGAGCGCCATGGCCCCGACATCGAGTACCACCGCGGCGATCCGCAAGCCGGTCCACGAACCATTGAGGGGCGCATCCACGGCGATGCCCCTTGGCCCACCGTGGAGAACTGGAGCTACCAGTGGACAAGCCACCGTGCCATGAACGACACCGTCAACCGGCTGTTGCGCGAACATTGGGAGGAGGCGAAATACCTTCTGGCAACCCATCCGCGCCCCGAGTTGACGCTTGATGCCGGCCGAGCCATTGGTCAAGGCTTCTTCAACTCTGGCATGTACGGCGCCGGACCAAGAGCGGGCGTGCAACACCAGACAAGCTTCGTGCGTATCAGGCTTCGGCTCCTGCGTCGTGACCCACCCGATTGGTTCGTTGAGACGGCGTTTCCAATCGGTCTTCCGAGCAAGTAGAGTGACCCCATGAACGATCACACCCGCGCCGAGCTTCGGCGTCGTCTGCAAGCCGCCCAGCCTCCTCCATTGGAGGTCGCTCGCAGCTTCGTGAGCTATCATCTCTCCGACGCCTGCTCGCTCGAAGAGGCCCGCGAGTCCATCGAAGCGACCGCCCTGCTATGGCATCGGCAGATGACGCGCGACCTTCAAAGCATCGAAACACTGATCGCGAACCCGCCGCAGGAAGAAGGCATCCTCGGTTCGCTCATCGCATTCGATGCCAACTGGGTACTCGACGATCCATCCGACGCGGGTGCGCTGGCGTTTCTTGTCCAACTGGCTAAGATGCTTCGAGAAACGCTGGGTGTCGGCACGTCGCCCAGGGCCTGAAGATAACGTCTTGTCCGGTGCGGTCCGGCACTGCCTGCCGCGTGATCTCACGCCTTGCAGAGACAGCCCGGCGTCCCCAGTCACGAGTCGTCTTCGTTCTGATCAAGTCGGGCACGCACGCACATCGGGCTGTCTTGGGCTTCTTTCTCCAGGAAGCAATGCCAGATCCCATCCATCTGGGGGTCGGATGTGTCGATGAACACCCAAAAGTGGGAGTCCTTCGACAAGACGTCTGCGCCGCGCACTTGCGGTGGTGGTTGGAAGCAGCCCGTCGTCATCAACAGGCCCCCAAACGGAACAAGCCATTTCAGACGCATCGGCGCCCTCCCTGCCATGGTCGTGTCTCTGTCTCTCATACACCCGGTCGAGTTGCGCGTCCACCGCCGTTGCCGACACAGTGCGATGCCCCGCAGCCATCGTCAACGCTGCCCAGCCAAATACGCCCTGCACCGCGAGGTTGACAGCCCGCCCCGCCCGCGGGCCAATGGAACAGAGCAGCACGGCGCAGGAGACCCGCCGCGGTGACGCGCAGCAGCCCGAACCGAGCCGACCCCCGGTGATCACCGACCCGGCCCCCAGCACCGCCCGTGGCGGCGACCTGCTCGGCTTCCTCGTCGCCGCCCGGCCGTGGCTGCGCGGCACGCCCAAGCTGGTCCTCCATGGCGTCGGCGCCCTGATCGGCATCGCCCTGCTCGACGCCATCCCCCCGTTCCTCTACCGCGCCCTCTTCGACGAGGCCATCCCCGACCGCAACGCGACGCTGATGATCGGCCTCTCGGTCGCCCTCATCCTCTCGACCGCGCTCGAGGCCGGTTGCGAGGTCGCCCGCGCCATTTCGTTCAGCCGGCTCAGCGCCCGCACCGGCGCCGGCCTGCGTCGCGCTTTGATCGACCGTGTGCAGGGCGCGGCGCTCACCGACCCGCGCATGGCCCACCGCGCGCACCTCATCGCGCTCGTCAACGCCGACGTCGAAGCCGTCGAGACCACCGTGCTCTTCGACCTGCCCCGCGCGCTTATGGGCGCCATGGCCGTCATCGCCTGCCTCGTGGTGCTGCTCATCCTCGATTGGCGCCTCACGCTGATCCTGCTCGCCGCCACCCCGCTCTGCTGGATCGCGCCCTGGAATCTGGGTCGCCGCGCGCGCCGCGCCCAGGCCGCCGCCGGCGAGGTCCGCGCCGACGTGCAGTCCGACTTCGACGACCTCGTGCGCGGCCAGCGCACCATCCGCGCCTTCGGGTTGACGCGCTATTGGGCCGACCGTCTCGCCGAGGGCCTGCTGCGCCTCGAAGCGGCCAAGGTGCGCGCCGGCATCCTCACCCGCGGCATTCAGGGCGCCACCAGCATCGCCACCGAGGCGTTGACCACCATCCTGCTGGTCGGCGGCGCCGCCATGATCTTCGGCGGCTGGCTCACCATCGGCAGCCTCATCGCCTTCTGGTCGGTCTTCAACGTGGCCATCATCGGCATGACCACGATGAGCGAATCGGCCCCCGGCCTGCTGCGCGGCCACGCCAGCATGCGCCGCATCGAAGGCCTGCTCGCCGCCCCCATGCCCGACGACCGCGGCGCCGAAGCGCCCCCGCTCACCAAGACGCTGCGCCTCGACGGCGTTCGCTTCGACGTCGGCGACCACCACGGCGTGCTCGACGGCCTCGACCTCTCCATCCGGCGCGGCGAGACCGTGGCGCTCGTCGGCCCCAGCGGCGCCGGCAAATCGACCGTGCTGGGCATCCTGCTCGGCTTCCACACCCCCTGCGCCGGCTGCGTGCGCTGGGACGACCAGGACGTGACCGCCTTCTCGCGCCACAGCCTGCTCGCCCGCATGGCAGTCGTCTTCCAAGAGACCGAAATCTTTGCCATGAGCGTCGCCGACAACATCCGTCTGGGACAACTCGATGCCACCGACGAGCAGGGGCGCGCCGCCGCCCGCGCCGCCGAGCTGCACGATGACATCGAAGCCTTGCCCAAGGCATATGACACCCTGCTCGGCGAAGGCCACCTGCAGCTCTCGGGCGGCCAGCGCCAGCGCCTTGCCATCGCCCGCGCCGTGCTGCGCGACCCCGAGGTGCTGCTGCTCGACGAACCCACCTCGGCGCTCGACGCCCGCACCGAAGCCTGCGTCAACGAGACCCTCGCCCGCCTGACCCACGATCGCACCGTCATCACCGTCACCCATCGCCTCGCCAACGCGCGCTTCGCCGATCGCATCATCGTGCTGCGCCAGGGCCACATCGTCGAGACCGGCACCCATGACGAACTGCTCGCCAAGGGCGGCCTCTACGCCGAACTGACCCGCCGCCAGCAGGCCGTGCAGATCGACCGTGGCACCCCGCGCATCAAACCCTCGCTGCTCGCCGAAATCCCCCTCTTCGCCGACCTCTCCGACGACGTACGCACCCGCCTCGCCGAGCTGTTTGTCGCCGAGCGCCGCCAGGCCGACGAAGTCATCATTCGCGCCGGCGAACCCGGCGACCGCTTCTACGTCGTCGCCCGCGGCGAGCTGATCGTCGAAGTGCCCACCGACCAGGGCCCCAAGCGCGTCGGCACCCTGCGCGACGCTGACGTCTTCGGCGAGATCGCCCTGCTGATCGACGTGCCCCGCAGCGCCACCGTCACCGCCCGCCACGAAACCCTCATGGCCAGCCTGGGCCGCGATGACTTCCTCGCCCTGCTCGACGCCCACCCCGAAGCCCGCGCCCGCATCACCGCCGAAGCCGAACGCCGCCTCGCCGAAGTCCGGGCGGTCAAAGCCGCGACCTGATCCCATGCCATCGATGGCATAAAAGCCTTGCACAACGCCCGTGACCATGCCTTGATGCACCCATGAGCACGCCCAACGCAAAACGGGTCGACATCGCCTGGCTGACCGCATTGCCCGAAGAGTACGAGCAGGTTCTGCGCGTCGACACTGGCGCGCTCGACGACGCGTGGACGGAGCATCCCGACGGCCACCACGGCCGCATCATCGCTGAACGCCGTTTCCGCGCCACCGATGGCCACCCCCTGCACATTGTCACCACCTGGGCCGCCGGCATGGGCGGCCACAGCGCTGCCGCTACGGCCACTCAGATGCTCTATGCCTACCAGCCACGCTGCATTGTGCTCAGCGGCTTCGCCGCCGGCCCCCGCGGCAAGGTCAACCTGGGCGACGTGGTCTTCGGGCGCTTCGTGTTCACCTACGACAGCGGCAAGATCACCGACGGCGGCTATAAGGGCGACCCGAACACTTATCGCCTCGACCCGCATTGGCGGCAGCGCGTCGAGCAACTCTGCGCCCGACAGCCCCAATCGCTCGGCGACACCAGTTGGTTGGCTGACCGGCCGCTCGACCTCGATTGGCAGGCTAGCTGGATACTGCACTGCCTCCATTGTGGCGAAGACCCCTGGGAGCACCCCGACCGCCTCCGAGATTGCCCCGACTGGGCCCTGACCGTAGAGCGTCTGCTCGACCGCAAGCTGGTCGACGACGACCTCGCCCTGACCGACGTCGGGCGTACGTCGGCCAAACGCAAGTGGCAGCTGAATCGGGCCAGGCCAGAGCCTCGGCCTGCCTTCAAGGTCCATTTCGGCGACATCGCCACCGGCAGCGCCGTGCGCGCCGACGCCGGCGTCTTCGCCCAGATCCACGAGAGCATGCGCAAGACCATGGGGCTGGAGATGGAGGCCGCCGCTGTCGCCGCCGCCGCCGCCGAAACTTGGGGCGTGCCCGCGCTGATCGCCAAAGGCATCGGTGACTTCGCCGATGCCACCAAGGACGATCGCTTCCATGACTTCGCCAACCGCGCCTCGGCCGAGTGCCTGATGGCATTGCTGCGCCAGAACGCCGACCTGCTGCGCGACGCTTCCCCCAACGAGACACCGGGCGAAAACGACCCGCCCGCGCCAGCCGAGCCCATCCCCACCGACGCGTTCGAACTGCGCGTCTGGCTCCAGGCCCGTTATCCGCTGCGCGCCCAGGCGCGAAAGCTGGCCGAAGAGGCGGGGCTGCCCACCCATCGCATCGACCTTGAGACCGGCGGCATGGATGTCACCTGGTTCAATGTCATCCGCGAGGCCAGCCTGTGCGAAGGCGGCGTCGACCGCCTGCGCGCCGCCATCGCTCGCGACCGAGAACGCGGCTGACGCTTGCACACCCGGCGACGTCATGCGCTACTTCGACCATGGCAGATGAGCAAATGACCCCCACCGCCTGGCGCACCGCCCTCCGCCGCTGGCTGTGCACGTACTATCCAGACAAAGCGACCATCGAGCGAATGGTCGGCGACGCCGACTTGCCGCGCCATTGCGTCAACTTCGACGGCAAGGTCGACAATGTATGGGGCCGGGTCATCGAGCAGGCCAGCCTCGTCGACGGCGGCCTGGAGCGCCTGATCGCCGCCATTGACCCCGCTCATCAGTCCTCGCTGCCTGATGCTTTGCGAACCCCGCCGGCTGAGCCCGCCGCCTCACCCGCGCCAGCGACCACGAGCCTCACGATCAGCGTGCTCGGCGTCGCCGCTGAGTTGGGCGGCACGATGCGCGGAGTCGCCGAGCGGCTGGCCGGCTTCTCGGGTGTCGCTGTTCGCGTTGACGACGCCGATGCCGGGCCACCACTGGCGGCCGACTTGCGCATCGTGCTCTTGGGCATGCGCCTGGGAGCGCCCGGGGTTTTCGAGTCCGCCTTGGCCGAACCCGAGCGCTCCGTTCTGTGTCGACCCATCGCGCTTGGTGAGGTGGCCCCCAACGAAATGGCAGCACTGATCACCCTGCACACGACCCGTGATGCCACGACATTCGATGGCATGCAGGATGCCATCAGCAAGACCGTCAAGGCAGTGAAGCCCTGGTGGGAGGCGCGTTTTCGCCCGCCACCGGGCGCCCAGCCAACGCTGACCGCCTTCGAGGTGGCCTATTTGGAAGGCCGCGCCAGTCTTTGGCGGGCCGGCCGACACGGGCCGCTGCGCAGCAAGGCCGGCGGGGCGCAACTCGATCGCGCCGATCTGTATGTCTCGCTGCGCGCCCGACCGACTTGGTGCTGGGCCGACGAAGAAGGGGCGCTGCATCTCGAAGCGCGCAACGAGCCAAAGCGCGCGCGTCGCCCGAGAGGCGGGCAGCCGGCGTTCGAGTTCGAGCCGGAACGCGACAAACGCCACCCCGCCTGGCTGGAGCAAATCGCCAGCGCCCCGGCGCTGCCGGCGCTGGTCATCGAAGGCGAGCCCGGCGCCGGCAAGACGGTGCTTCTGATGCACCTCGCCTATACCCTCGCCTGCGCCCTGCTCGCCGACCCCGATCACCCGACACCCGACCATCACCTCGACATCAGCGCCCTCGCCGGCGGCGGCCTGACCCCGGCGGTGCCGGTCTTCCTCGAAGCCGCGGCCTTGCGCAACTGCAACGGCCCCGCCGGCCTGCTCACCGCCGTCACCGCCGAGCTGCGCGCCGGCAGCGCCGAATCGCTGACCGAAGACGACGTGCGCCCCGGCTGGAAGGCCGGCCGCTATCTGCTGCTCATCGACGCCCTCGACGAGCTGCCCACCAAAGACGCCCGCGATGCCTTGGTGCGCTGCCTCGAAGGCATCGCCCGCGGCAAGGCATGGCAGGCCCGGCTCATCCTCACCACCCGCCCCGCTGCGTGGCTCGGCGAGACGCGCTTCGGCCCGCCCCTGCGCGTCGTGCAGACCGCCCCGCTCGACGGCAACGACGCCGCGCGCCTCGTCGACCGCTGGTGCCGAGCCCAGGGCTGCGACGCCGACTACGCCAAACGCGCCCGCGCCGCGCTCGGCGAGCTGCGCCGCCGCCACGCCAACCTCGCGCTCAGCGACAACCCGCTGCTGCTCACCTGCGCGCTGCTGGTCTACGGCGAGCGCGAGCGCCTGCCCGACTCGGCCGCCGAGCTGTACGAGCGTATGGTTGACATTCTGTGCCATACCCGCGGCGATGGCATCTTGACCCCGACCATCCGGCTGGAGCTGCTCGAGACCCTCTTCGATGCCATGCAGACCCATGGCGGCACCGCGATGCCCGTCGACGACGCCGCCGAAAAGGTCGTCGAAGCCGCGCCCGAGCGCTGGCCCGGCGGCGTGCCCGAAGCCGCCACCGCCCTCGAACAACTCTACGAAGACACTGGCCTGCTGCGCTTCGAAGTCGCCGAAGACCCCGCCGGCCGCCCCGAGCGCCGCGTGCGCCCATGGCATCGCAGCTTCCAGGAGTACTTCGCCGCCCGCCACCTGGCCACCGCCGCCACCGCCGTCGAAGCCAACACCGCCGCCCTCATCGCCGACGGCCGCGCCACCAACCCCGAGTGGGAGGGCGTGCTGCGCTTCCTCGCCGGCGTGCACGCCCCGCGCCGCGAGCGCGCCCGCGCCCACGTCGACGCTCTGTATGCCGCCGCGACCGGCCACCCCCGCCGCGGCCGCCTGCTCGGCCTGGTCGCCACCGCCCTCCGCGAATACGGCGAGGCCTTCAAAGGCCACCCGCTCTACAACACGCTGCCCGCCGAGATCGTCACCGACTACGAAGCCCACGGCGCCGACTGGCCGCTGCTCGACCGCCTGCTCGCCCTCGGCGCGGTGCCCGTGATCAACGAGAACGACACCGTGTCGGCCGAGGAGCTGGTGATGCGCGCCGGGGAGGTGTTCGGCGACAACGACCGGCTGTCGGCCTTGGTGGCGAG